>JACQZI010000012.1 GCA_016207825.1 Planctomycetota bacterium
AAGCGGCTCTGGAACACCGGCTTGTCCAGGCGGGAGCGAACATAGTCAAGAACAACTATGACGCGGCCGTCATCGCCGAGCAGAATACCATCACCAACCGGATTGTCCAGGGATTCGTTGACCCATCACTGGGATTGGAGTACTTTACGACGGCCGGTATAACCCACGTGGATCTCATCCTTGATGCGTCAAAACGGCTCCGGCTGGATGTCCAGGTTAGCCAGGTGTAGGTCACTAGAAAAAGGCTAAGGTTAAGGGGCGTAGTTCCTGCCTCGCCGTCAGGCCTGTCTGCAGCAGGCAGGCGGGGCAAATGCGCCCCTTTTCTTTAGATGTATATTTATTGTTGACTTGGATGTAACCACTTGATATAATTGAAGTAATGGGATTTATCGCTTTCATTTTCAGCCTCATAAAACGTCTCGTGACCGGCACCCCCGGCACTGAGACCACCAATTCCTATGACGCCAATGGCAACACCACGACCAACGCCTATGACATAAGCGGACGATTGACGACAACGACAGACGCATTGAATAACGTGGTGAGCTATGGCTATAACGTGGAGGATCTCATGACCTCGCTGACTTATACCAAAGGCGGGACGAGTGTGCCGACCATTTACACCTATAACGACCAGCACCGCTTAGTGCGCACCGACCAGCCCGGATATGACATCACGAATCCCACCGGGGTAATCACCAATACCACGTATACCGGCTATGACGCCAATGGGAATGTCACCAGCAGAACAGACGGGGCGGGAGTGAATATCCAGTATGCCTTTGATAATATCAACCGGATGATTACCAAGACTTATCCCAACTTATCAACGGTATCAACTTCTTATGATGCGGTTTCCAACCTTATCAACATAAGTGATACCAATACCTCAACGGCAAACGAGTTCGACTCGCTAAATCGCTTGACAAAGGTGACGGACTACATGTATAATCCGGCTATGGCGATAGACTATAGCTATTATAACGATGGGGTGAGAAAGACGCTTTCCCAGAGCGGAAGCACCGTAACCTATACCTATGACAAGGCACGGCGCCTGAAAAGCATTGCGATTGCGGGCATGCCCGGCAATATCTCTGGATATGATTACAACGCCTTGGGGCAGCGCACCAAGGAAACACTCGTCAACGGCGCGACCGTGACGTATACTTATGACAGCACGACCAGATGGCTGACCTTAGTCTCAAACTCAACCTCAACCTCGGCCTTAATCTCTTCCTTTGTTTATACGCATGATAAAGTGGGGAATCGAGTGACCATGGCGGGGTATAATGGCGGCTCCAGCGGGGCATTTACCTATACCTATAATGCCAATTACCGGCTGATTACGGAAACCCTGGTGAGCGGCGGGATGACCTTGCAGACGGATTATTATTACGACGAACCCGGCAACCGGACGCGCATGTCCAAAAACAGCGGAGAGACGACCCTATACGCCTATAATAACGCGAACCAATGCATCTCGTGGACGAATCCAAGCGGTGTGTGTTTCACGGATAAATATAATGGAGCGGGAAGCCTGATTACCGAAACCAATACAGCAAGCGGGGTGATGCAGGAATGGGGTTTTGATTATGAGGGCCATCAGACGGTGTATTCAACAACAGGGACGAGCGCGGCTTACAAGATAGACGCCATGGGCAGGCGTATCAGTAAAACGGTTAACGGGACGACGGAATATTACTTCTACGATGGCGCGAACGTGTTCTACGATATATTCGGCCCGAACAGTTACCGGGTGTATATTACCGCCGGGCTGGTACCTGCAGGACGGCCTCGGCAGTGTCGTGAACCTGCTTGACTCTTCTCAATCTGTGGTGAATACTTATATCTACGGGACATTTGGCGACCTGATTGTGGATAGCGAGATAGTGCCTCAACGCTATAAGTTTACGGGGAGGGAATGGGATAGCGAGAGCGGGACACAGCATAGCCGGGAACGCCAGTATCGTCCAACTTGGGGACGATTTACCCGGAGAGACCCGATTGGGTATGAAGCCGGAATCAACCTGTATACGTATTGCGATAATAATCCGGGGAATTATGTAGACCCGTGGGGGTTGTGGCAACTTAAATTAGCTAACAACAATTTTGACATACTGGCTATAGCTGAACACGGGGATAGATTAAGTGAACTATTTAAAAGAATAGGCGGCGATTTTAATAATGTACTAACCCTTATTTATAAAGGGAAAGAATTTGGTTCTTCATCACCAGCCGACTTAATTAAAGACCCATTTTTGTATACAGGTGACACTTTTCAGCTCTACGGCTCCATTATACCGGGAATCCAAAAATATAAAGCTGCTAAATTTAACAAGTATGATCGCCTGATACAGTTTTGGTGTTTATATTGGAGATATGACAGAGATAAAGAGATAGATCCCAGTCTCATTAAAGCAATGGCATTTGTTGAATCAACTTTAGGGAATAATCCAGCAGCAGGGAATGATATTCTTCAGGTAATTAGAGGAGGTGCTCTTGAAAATCTTGCCGGCAGAGCTGATAAGAAAGGATATGAATGGCATGATGATGGAACGGAAACTACACTTAATTATGATATCCCGAAAGGATTAACAGAGGGCACCATAAATGTAGAAGACTCTATAAAATGGGGAATTAGGTGGTTATTCTATAAAGCACATCTGAATATTCTTAAAGATGGAAAAAAGACTTCAGATTGGAAATCATGGTCTGAAGCAATTCAACTATACAATGGGACAGGGGCAGATGCGGAAGCTTATAGAAATAAAGTAATAACCATCTTCAGCACTGGCGAAACTGTTGATGGCTATAAATTATTCGATATCGAGTGATGAGGAGAAATAGAGATATGAAAATAAACTTAAAACAAACATTGATTTATATTGGTGCTTTTATTGTTTGCATGGTTTTAGCTAATTGTAATACTCTCAATAGCGCTGGCCGAAAAGAAAATCAGAACAATAAAATTCATGTCGAAGAAATAATAAAAATACTTAAAGATGGCACGAAAAAAGAAAAGGAGGATTTAGATAAATACTATAGTGCTTATTATCCTGAGCATTATAAGGATTTAATCAAAGCTGTTTTAGATAATGTAAAAAACGATGCGCAATTAATGAAAACATACCTTTCTGGGTTAGAGCCTCTTATTAAGTATTGGTTATACGCAAGCCTGACTGACGGTTTTACCAAAGATATAATTTTCCCGTATGGGGATTGGCTGAATTTTGAGTGGATTGGCTGTTTGGTTGTTCATAAAGAAGGGGATGACTTTACGTTAAGCGAACTAAAAATACCGTCTGCACAATACTTAAAATATATTAGAACATTAGATGTTGATATGGATGGAAAAGATGAGATAATTCTTTATGCTCAAGCCCATAGGAGCTCAACCTTATTCATTTATAAATGGGAAAATGGAGCTTTTAAAGAATTCTTTAAGGTCGGCATCGGCGAAAGCGGATTATATGAGTTTTTCTGCCAGGATGATAAAAAAGTTTATTCTATTAGATGTAACATTGAATATGATACTTATAAGGAAAGAGAAGCTATATTTGAATTGAAAAATGGTGAATATATTCAGACCAAATGACAAGGCGCGCCGCTTGACCAACTTCACCTATAACAGCGCCTCGGCCGCCTCATATACTTATAATGCTTTGGGTTTAAGTGTATTTGTTAAGACATAGCTTGGCCACCTAAAATCTGCTTATTACGCTTTCATTTCTGGTAATTCTTGTCTTAAATGATAGAAATTGGTTATTGGAGAGTGGGAGGTAGTCTGTTTAAACCTTAAATAACCGGGTTTATTTGCCTTTCGGATAAACTGCTCCCGCCTATAGTAAAATATGGCTATTTCAAGCTCTTCGCTCTAAGCTACTTGCTTAATTCTGTAAGCATTTAACAATCCATCGGCAAATTGAATCCGTTCCACCGTTCCTTTAATTGCCTTGTCATTCTTATCCGGTTTATCTCTTGGTTTATGGGAATACCTATCATTCGGCACCCGTCCATCCAATGCCTCGTGCGTCCGGTATTCGTTGTAATAAGCCAGATAGTCTTTCAACAGCCTATCTACCTTTGCCTTGGAGAAGAATAAATATAGATTTAAGAGCTCATACTTGAGCGAGCGGAAGAACCTTTCTACCTTGCTATTCCCATTCGCTCTTCTGATACAGGCATAACGATGAGTAATCCCCACGCCTCTTAAGTATCGGATAAAATCACCTGCGGTGAATTGAGTCCCTTTATCAGTAATCAGGTGTTTCGGAGTGCCGTATTTCAATGCCGTTTCCTTTATCTTATCTATCGTCCATTCCGCCGTAGGATGGAATGTAGTGGCAATAACCATCGCCTTTCTGGAGAAGTGGTCTATCACTGCCAGGATATATAACGGTTTAAACCAGATATAAACCGTGGTAAAATCAATGCTCCAGATGTGGTTCGGATACTTGCCGATTATTTCCCTCATTTTTATCTTTTCTTCTTGGCTCTCCGGCCTGCGATAATCCGGTTTGGGTGAATTCAGGATATTACGCACCGTAGACGGCGAGACATATACTCCGAGTTTCCATATTGCAAAAGCTATTTTCCAGCGTCCCCAGTGTGGATTATCCCCGTGCATCTCCCAGATAAGCGCGGTGATACATAGCGGCGTGCGATAAGGCGAGATATACGAGATGCGCCTGCGCGATGCCAGATTGGAAATGCCTTTCTGCAATTGCCTGAGGTAATTAATGACAGAGGTTTTGGAAATGGGTAGATATTCCTTGATTTTACTCAATGAGATATTAAACCTGAGTTTAAAATAGATTATTTGCAGTTTCTTACAGAGGCAGAGGCGTTTGGCCTTGGCTTTATTCAGTTCCTGCCTCATCAGGGTGTTGGCGTATTTAAGCCGCCGCACTTCCTGCTTCAAATAATGGAGTTCTGACAGATAAGGCGAGGGGGTAAAGAATACAGTTTTGGCAGATTCAATTAGCCTGAAGGTTTTTCCGATAAGCTGGCTGAAATAATAAAAAATCCAGCCGGCCCAATAATCCACGAGATAAGTCAGGATAATCAATAACCTTTTTAACATAAAAAACTCCTTATTAAAACAGTATTTTACCACACGGATTTACCGGCCCCAAATAATTTCCTGCCAACCAGCCCGATAAAGGCTATGAATCGCGCTTCCTTCGTACACCTATGGATGCCGCAGGTTTATATAGCCCTCTCCAGCCATGAATACCGCCATCTTGCCCGGCAAGATAACGCCTCGCCGTCCATTTATACCGTATCCGCCCGCTATGATGGGTATATTTGCAGGGCAAAAAGGGTGTGCAAGAGGCCGATAAATACGCATCTTGTATCCTCAATACACACGGTTCATATCCGGCAATAACAGCTTTTGTACCCCATAATTAACCGGATTATGCCCGGCGATCAGCCCCATTACAGAAGGCAAGATAACGCCTCGCTCCTTAAGAACACATGCCTTTTGGCCGGCAATAAAACCCCTTGTTTCCGGCAGGGGGAGGGGAGGTACCCCCGCCCTAACCCCCTTATTTTGGTCGACCATACCCATTATGCCCTAAGAAATCTTGTTTTTCTGCTCATTTTTTCATTTTTCTTAAAACTTTTCTATAGTTCAGTTGTAGTATATATGGAAGGAGTATTAGAGTTTAAAAGTTTAATTGTTCAATAGCTCAAAAGAAGGGAAAGCCGCTGGAACTACCACCCCGACGTGACGTCGGGACGGGGGACGCCCGATTAATATTACATAGAATGGACGGAGGTGAGCCGTAATGACATACGCACCGCTTTTATGACTCCAAGCACGATTATGATGGGGATGACGGATACTCCTATCAGGATGAACAGGATAACCTGTGCTTCCACGGGAAGCCTGCACACCAAAAACAGCCCTTCACTGTCAGGGAAATAACATATCTAGTTGCCCGGATAATCATCCATCTGCCCGAGGATTTATCTGTAATCCATTGCTTATATTATAATAATTTCGGATGGCGCAAGACCTGCCGGGAATGCGATATTTCCAAATGCCGGCTGGCTAATATCCTTAAAACTATCCGGCATGATTATTCATGGCTTGTCCATGTTACAGACGAAGGGCACACCTCTTTTACCACCAGGGAAATCATCGCCCTTATTACCCGTATAACACTCCGCTTAAAAGCCAAAGACAGGGATATCATCATCGCTTTTTACCATAATAAAGGCGAAATAGATGAAACCGCATCCCAGATGGATTGTTCACGCTCCAAGGTTTATTATGTGCTTGCCCTAAAGGTAAAAAAGCCCTATCTTTCCGGCTTAAATTAACCCCTATTCTGTCCAAAAATCGCCACCGGCTTTAAAATATCTAAATCTCTATCTTATTGTTTTTTAAAGGGTTGGGAATTAGGCGCACCCTTTTTTTGTCCAAAACTTAAGACAAACTCCTATATAGTGGAGGGACTGGGAGAAGTGGTGCCCGCCAAAGGCGGGTCAGCCTATGGCGGAAGTAGTGCCGCCCGAAAGGGCGAGCCTCGCCTCTGGCGGGAGTAGCGAGCAGTCAGCACCCTCCGAAAGAGAGGTGAGTTATGTTGAGCCACAGATTGCACAGATTAATGGTTATACTGGTTTTGGGGATAGGGGGAATTTGGTTTACGGCGTGGATGACCAAGCCGCCGGAACTGCCGCCTGACCTGTCTGCCAGCCAGGCAGGTGTGATCATCATTCGGCCCTTAGAAACGGGTAACAACCCTTATCAACGGGAATATGACGAGATGCTTTACCCGACAGTAAGAATCACAACTGCCAATGGAATAGGGTCTGGCGTTGTGATTCAGAGTTCAATAGTTTCCCTAGATCCTGAAGGTCTCGGGACCTCAGGGCAAAAGCTTAATAGTTCAAAAGAAACTCGTGAACAGTTGAACAATTCAACGGTTGAACTATTTGTATTAACTGCTGCGCATGTGGTTGGAAAATATGCAGAAGTAAGCATTACGTTCTATGATTATAGCAATACTACCTTTACCACGATTACTGCTTCCGTTGTATTAACAGACACAAACAAAGACCTGGCATTGCTTAGTCTGAAAGCTGACAACTATAATCTAAAAACTGCTGCATTAGCAGATAGGGACTATAGGTATTATCTGTTTGCCCCGGTCTATGTAGTCGGGTGTTCGTTAGGCTTAAATCCCAGACCGTCTTCAGGAATAATCTCAGCTATCAACTTTGATTCAGTAGAAATCACCGCTCCTGTTCTACCGGGAAACTCCGGGGGGCCGGTCTACACGGCAGATACTCATGAACTGATTGGAATTGCGGTATGGGTTCGGCTATGCGGTAATCAGCTTGTTACTACGATGGCGGGAATAGTTCCTATACAAACAATATATGAGTTTTTAGATTCAGCCACCAAGACACCAAGTCACTAAGCCTTTGTGTTCTTTGCCCCGCTCCGCTGTGCGTAGCGGGATACCCAATTGATAGGGAGTCCCGTACCGAAGGAACGGGATGCCTTTGTGGTGAAAGCGAAAGGGGGTGAGAGTTATGAAAAGACCGGACGAGTTGAACACCTACGAATACCTGTCCATCCATTTAATGGGAAAGCGGAGGCTCTATGAAAAGAGTTTTGCCCTGGTAAAAGAGCACACAAAAGCGCTTTCCAAATTTCGGAGCCTTACCGCTCTCATGGTTTTCTTCCGGCAGTCACGTCCGGAGGAGACCTTGCCGGTTAAAGAGGCGTTATTCAGGTTGGATAAAGAAAAACCGTCCTTGCGTCCTCAAATCGTGGAGGTGCTGATGCTGGTCATGTGGGATGAACTGGAAAGAGAATATGGCACGCACGACGGCTTCCGGAATAGCTACTGGGATTTGATTCAGGAGTTGGAAAGCCGCAGATAATGATATTTTTGCTCTTTAATCATTAATACTTGAATTATAGAAAGGGGGTGAGAAAGATGAGACAGACATATTTGAAAATGGCGATAGACGAAACCCAAACCGCCGACCCGGAGATAGGCGCTTTTTGGAACAGCGGGCTCGATGCCAAGGCAGGCAGGATGGATGAGCGCATGCTCGACCGCATTCCTACCGAAGAGGCATTCCTTGATACTATCGCGCAAAGGGCGGAACAGGAATACCAATCCTATCCCAATCCGGGCTACGTTTCCAAAAAAGGGCTGCCGGCTTCGGCAATTACCGCCAAGTTTGCGGCTAATATCAAGCGGGCTTACGAGAAGTTCAAGGCGAACTGGCAAGCCATGTTTGAAAACGGGGCCGTTAAGTTCAAGGAACGGGTGGCAGGCGCGGTTCAACGTTACCTCAAAGGCATTGCCCAGAGGACGTTGCCTTTGACCGGATTCAAAAAGCTGGGTTTGGGACCGGCGGCGGTGGCGGGATTCTGGATTACGGGTGAGAACAAAATCATCCGCGAACTGCGTTCCGGCGATACTTCCGAAGGCGGCCCTTACCGCATCTGCCCTGTCGGGGTGGAAAGCGATTTGCGCGCCGCACTGGGCCAGAGGCTGATTAAAGCCGGCGGGGCCGTTTTAAGGTCAAGCCTGGACGACAGCACGATTTCTGCCGTCAACACGGAGATTAACCAGTTAGTCCAGCGGTATGTTGACCCGGCACTCGGTTTGGAAAGCTTTGTTACGGGCGGGGCATCCCATGTGGATTTCGTCAAGGCCAACAAGCAGTTGTATCTGGAAATCCAGGTGAGCCGGGTGTAGACCTGTAGCGCGTAGTGAGGAATGGGCAGCGATGGGGGCGTCCTCCGGCTTTGTTCGGGACAAGTTCCTAATATAAGTTGGGGCGCTCCCTTCCGCTTCGCTCAGCGAATGGAGTTGTTTCATTTCTTTTTCAGCTTGACAATTGCCGATTCTCTTTGTATAAATATATTTATGCCGAAACGAGAACCCTTATCCGACCAGCCCGGATCCCGAAAGCATCGGGGTACGGGGTCACACGGTCTGGCGGGTTATCTGGAGCAAATCAAATCCGCCATACTGAAAAAAGACTGGGTTGAAGCAAAACGCCACGGCGAAATTGCCGTGAAAAAACTTCCTCGCTTGTCTTATACACCCCAGGAAGAACACTCTTTATATTGCCGTATAGGAATGGTCTATTTCCAATTAACGGAATTATCCGGCTCCCTGGATAATTTTTATAAAGCGTATGCCGTGGCCTTGAAGAATAAGATGCACTCTGCATATATAGCCTATGCGGTCCAGCAGATAGGGTTTTGCCTTTCGGCTATCCGGAATATGAATCAAGCCCTGAAACGTTTTGACGAAGTGGAGCAATATTATAAAAAATACGGCAATGATTTTCATCCGATGGGCGAATTCCAGCACCTTTATAACCTGGTCGGACTGGGATACTGCTATCTCTACCATAAGAATTACGAAAAAGTAAAGGAGCTGGTTGAAGATTATCTCCCCTTAAGCAGGATGGTTGCTTCAGAAGAAATGTTGTCTGCAGAATACCAGCACCTCAAAGGAGAGTATTTTATCCAGACTAGAGATTATATTAAAGGGCGTGAGGCGTTTCAGGAAGCCATTAAATCTGCCGGGGATATGGAATTATCTAAGTGGGTATTGGAATCACAAATCCACATTGCCCAGATTGATGCTTTGGAAAACAAGTTAAGTAACGCTATTTGGCTTTTGAATAATATCCTTAAAAATGCCCGCAGGCTGAAACTTAATGACCTTATTTGCGAAGCCAGCCTTTTCTTAAGCAGATGTTATTCCCTTAGTAAGATGCCTGAAAAAGCTGAAGAGATAGAAAAACGAATCAGGCCTTCCTTAAATAAATTGAACACAATTTGGTTTTATGAAAAGACGCGTGAATTCGAGTCTTTTTTCCGCCAACTGGAGTCATCTAAAACCACGGGTGAATATGCGTGCCAGCCGCTTGTTGATATCCTTACCCATCGTTACGAGGCTTCGCCGAACAAACAAATCATTATCGGCACGTCTACCGCAATGCAGGAAGTTTATAACCTGATAGAAAAGACTGCGCCTACCGATTTACCCGTTTTAATCCAGGGGGAAACGGGAACCGGAAAGGAGCTTATCGCTAATGCCATCCATTCACATAGTCATCGCACAAACAAAACCTACTTACCATTTAATTGCGGAGTGCTTCCGGAGACACTTATAGAAACAACCCTTTTTGGCCATACCAAAGGCGCTTTCACAGACGCCAAAGAAGATAAAAAAGGTTATATTGAACTCGCCTCCGGCGGAACGCTCTTTATTGATGAGATTGCTAATATGTCTCCGTCCATGCAACAAAAACTCCTGCGTGTCATGGAAGAAAAACTCGTTTGGCGTCTCGGCGCCCAGAAACCTATCCCGGTTAACACCCGTTTTATCTTTGCCAGTAACCAGCCTATCGAGCAGCTGGTCGGGAGTAAACTCTTTCGTGAAGACCTTTTTTACCGGATTAACACTATCGTAATAAATCTTCCTCCTTTACGTGAACGCAAAGGCGATATTCCATTGTTAATCCGGCATTTCCTCCGGAAATATGCTCCGGTTTTAATCCACAACCGGAAACCTGTTTCCCACAGGGGGATTCCCGATCAATCCAGATTCTATCGGGAAACAAAGTGGGGCGGGGTAATCAACGACCTGCCTGAAATTTCTTCTTCGGCTCTGCAATTCCTCACCGCCTATTCCTGGCCCGGCAATATCCGGGAACTGGAAAACGAAATAAAACGCATCTGTGTTTTATACCCTGAAACTAAAACTATTACGGAAACAATGCTTTTAGAAACTATCCAGAATTATTCCCGGAAGGCTTTGATGTTGGGAAGCGGTAAAACGAACCTTAAGGATTTGATGGGAAATTCTGAAAAGGACATTATCAAAGAGGCTCTCGCCAAATCGCAGGGCAATGTCACCAAAGCCGCCCGCTTGCTTGGCTGCAGCCGTGTCGGGTTGCATAAAAAAATCCGCCGGTTAAAAATCACCATCCCGGATGTTACTAGCCGGTAACGGCTGTAAACCGCAGTTTACACCACTTGTTAAGACCATTTACTTCGATTTAAGCTATTCTGTCCTAACGCCTTGATTTGATTAGGGTTGGCGTGTTTTATCGGTTCATCGTCTTTTCCCGCTGTTTGGCACGATATTTGCTATATATTTTAATGTATATCGAAAAATATGAATAACTATAAAACTGCCAAAGCCGGATTTGCCTGTCCTCCGCTTGCCACGGACGATATCGTTATGTTACGCGGCAAGCCGGCGGCTAAATGGTTTAAGCCTAAAAAAGATTTCGGCCCGGTTTCCGAAGAATGGATCTATATCTTGCCGCAAACTAATTCTAAGGAACATTATTTCTTTAAGAATGGGTGTTTGACGGGTTGGCGGCGAAACAAATATAAAGGCCCCGCTCCGTTTCGTTAGGAGGACCCCCCGATTAACAGGGGCCTTCGGCAGAATGGGGCCGCCACAAGGCAAAAGTCGGGGTGGCTGGAATAAAACGGCAATATAAAAAAGAGGCGTTTTATGAAAAGTGAAACAGGCAACCGGAAAATCAGGGATTTGGGGATTATCATAATCCTTTTCGGTCTATTTGTGGTGGGCCGTGCCTATTCCGAGATTTGGTCCGAGACTACCTTCTCTTCAGGCGCTTTTAACTCTACCATTCCATTTGACTCGAATAATAGTGTCATTATTCAATATAGCCTTGATAACGGTAACGGGGCAGATGGAACAGGCAATACAACAGGCAGCAATAATCTTAACACGGGTTCTATTTGCGGGCGCGGCACGGCTGACGCGGTTAATTTTTCTACGACCGGTGTAATAAATACCGGTAATGCAACTATTACTTTAAGCAGCGCACCGGCCGGATTGGCAATCGGCGATGAGATAGTTATTATTAACCTTAAGGGGACTTCGGCTGATAATACCAATGTGGGAAATTATGAAACCAAGCGGATTAGTAATATTGCCGCTAACACTCTTACATTAGATACGCCACTAACCAAAGACTACGGCGATTCTGCTATACAAAAGATAATGGTCCAGCGTGTGCCGAATTATACTAGCGTAACGGTCAGTCTTGGCCATACTCTTACCTGTAATGCTTTTGACGGAGCTAAAGGAGGTGTGTTATATCTTCGCGCGACCGGAACGATTACCGTCACCGGCACGATTGATGTTTCAGGAAAAGGGTATCGGGGCGGTTCAGGTGGATTTTCCGGAACTTCTGCCGGCGGGGGTGAGACTTATAATGGCAGCGGTGGCAATGGCGGCACGGCGGTGGGAGGCGGCATCAATATTGTTGCGCCAGGCACCCAGCTTCAGGGAGGCGGCGGTGGTGGCGGGACAGACGATGGCGCTTCTGCCGGAGGCGTAGCGGGCACACCCGGCGGCGGCGGCGGGGGTGGCGGAGGCAGCGATGGCAGTTCCTCCCCAACTGGTGGAGGCGGTGGTGGCGGCGGACATGCCACGGCTGGTTCAGCCGGGACAGGAGGGGCAGGCGGAGCAACAGGAACAAATCCTAATGGCGGTTTAGGAGGGAATGGTTCAGGGCAAGCTGGTGGCAATGGCGGCGGCGGCGGAATTTATGGAATCGCAAGCCTATCCAAAATGTATTTTGGAAGCGCCGGTGCCGCCTCAGGCGGAAGAAGAAATAATACGGCAGGCGCTGTCGGGGCAAATGGTGGAGGTGTTATTTATATAGCGGCAAATAATATTAATGTAACAGGAGGGATTTTTGCAAAGGGTAACAATGGAACTACTAATGCGGGCACTACCCAAAGCGGCAGCGGGGCGGGAGGTTCCATTAAACTGCTCGCCAGGACATTGACATTAGGGGTAAACCTGGTTGTTGCCACCGGCGGAACGACTTATGGGACGGGTGGTAACGGTTATATTCGAGTAGAATATGAAAGTGCTCCATCAGGGACAACCAATCCAGTTCATTCAGGTTCCTTTCTTAATATTTATTTACTGTCCGGTAATTATGTTTCTCCAATAATCAGCCCTGACGGGTTGGTTTCGTGGGGTGTTTTGACCTATACTAGAACAACGCCCGCCAATACGATTTTTACCGTGGATGTCTTGCACGGTTATAATGGAACTGTTTTATGTTCTAATGTTGCTTCCGGGACAGATCTGGCAAATATCCTTCCTAAATATACTCCTATTAAACTCCGGGCTAATTTTTCCACATCAGAGATAACCCAAACTCCGACTTTATCTGATTGGAATATAGGTTATATCGCCGGTGGGATTATAGTTGATACCTCCAACTGGACGGATTTGGTTAACGGTCAATCCGTGCAGATGGGGCAATCGATAGCTCATGTAAAGTTTGAGATGAAGACTATAGAGGGGACAGCCCGCTGGAAGAGGTTTAGGATAGATAAAGGAGTGAAGGCATATACTAATATAGCCTGCCCTGATAATAAGATAGAAGTGCAGGTCTGGTGCGATGCGAATAACAACGGTTTGTGGGATAGCGGGGATACTCTTATCAGTAAAGGAGTTTTTACCAACGGCACCTGTCGGCTTAATATGAACCGCTGGCAGGTAACGACCGCTCCCAAAACCTATTATATCGTATATAAATTATCCGGCGATATCGGCGGCGGGCAACGTGCCGGTGTTAAAATAGCGGATAGTAGTTATTTGGAATTTGAGGATGCTGTTTGCGTTGGAGTCCCTCCGTAAGAGTGCCGTAAATAATTTAATTTGAAGCGGCCCGTTATTATTGCCAAATTAAAGAAGGGGATTAGTATGACGAGTGTTAAATTGCCGTCCTTGGCCGTGGCGATTATTCTCTCAGGTATTGTCTTGATATTCACGTGCCGGGTTTTTGAAAGCGGCCATATCATGTTTTCTTATGCTGAGGAAAACAAAGAAGAGCCTGCCAAACCTGAGGGCGGTGACGATTCTGCCAAAAAGGTCTACGAAACAATGTCCGTCAAACGTAAAATAGACCTGACCACGGTCGCAAAATTGACCAAGGAAGATATTTTACTCGTGGATGCCAAAACACCCGAGGATAAAAATACATTTATCCGTGACCATTTGCAGGATGTCATGAATGCGCTTAAACTGCCCTATACCCTGACAAACCATGAGGAACTGGAAACACAAGACCTTTCCAAGGCAGCGGTCATGGTAGTAAACTGCACCGAAGTTACGCTAAGGCAAAAGGCGAGTGATAATGTCAAGAAATTTCTGGAGAGCGGCGGTTATATATTTACCACGGACTGGGCATTTGACTTTTTCCTGCAAAAAGTCTGCCCCGGTTACCTGAAAGCCGGAAACATTACCCAGGCGGAAGACCATACTGTGCAGATAAACGCATTTGAAAAGTCCGGAGAACATATCTTCCTGCGGACTGTTTTTCCTGAAGGGCAAACACAGTTGCCCTGGATGTTCAGGAAAGGGGCCCGTATGTTCAAGATTGAAAAGCCTAATGACGTAACCGTTTTGGTGGTCGGCCCGGAATCCCTGAAGAAGGAAGCCGGTTCCAATATTATCGCGGTAACCTGGTGCCTTGACCCCAATGCCAAAGGATATAACCCAAAATTCAGCGGTTACAAGGATGATTCGGGTGATTACCTGAGAGAGCGCCCTAAAAAAGGCGTGATTCTCCATGTGGCAAACCATTATAACCAGCGTATTGACGGTAATCCCGATGTGGATGCCAACTGTTCAATGTATCAACTATTGGTTAATTTCCTGATTGATGCCCGGTTAAGTAAACTCTGGCGCGAGCAAAGCAAATCCAAGAAAAAATAAAATAAGGAAGGGCGGGAGTGGAAATAGATGATACTAGCTATCTTGAATTTGAAAATGCAACATGTGTTGGCGTATCCTAATACCAAATCACATCCCGCCCTGCCCGACAGCCGGCGTGCTGTTTCTGGCGGAAAGAATATTTTTGTTGGCTAATAGAAATAGAAACTGTAAAATGATAGGAGTAATAACCATGAAAAAAGGCATTAAAATTTTAGGTTTGCTTATCATTGTAATAGCGTTTTTGAGCATTTTACTGGTACAGGCTGAATCAAATCCACCTTCGGAAAACCAAACACCGCTGCCAAAACTTATCGCGCAATATGTTGCCGCGGATAACGATGGTAACCGGATGGAATTATTGACAGAAATCAAAAAATCAGACGTGATAAAAAGCGATGAGGTAAAAAAATGGTATAAGATTATCTGGGATAACATAAATAAAAAGGCGAAATGCGGCAAATATCCGGAAACAATCCTGAATTCCAAACAATACCAGCTTAAATATTTTATAAACGGTAAACCCGCGGGAAAGGCTTCTTCCCTCATTATTTACCTCCACGGGGGCGGAAATGTATCCGGAATAAACGACCAAGGATGGGCGCAGGCAAAGGACCTCGTAAAACAATTGCGCATCCCAGCCGGACTTGTTCCGCGCGTCCTGGACGATAATTCGCCCGTAGGCTGGGCTGAAACAAGCGGAATCCTTTCCGTGATAGAAATGCTTAAGGAATTCAAACGCACTTACCCCGTAGATACCAACCAAGTCTACCTGGGCGGTTATTCCATGGGCGGATGGGGAACCCCGATTGTCGGCGCCATTAACGCGGATTATTTTGCAGGGCTTTTTGGCTTCGGTGGCGGAACAGACGGCAATAACGCTAAAGCCATCATGCACAGCCTTTACAATACCCCCATCAGCATTAATATCGGGCAGCAGGATACGGATTTTGACCGCTTGGAAACATCGCGAATGATGCGCGACGCGTTGAAAGAACTCCAGGCAGAAAAACCCAAGGGCTATGTTTTTGAATACAAGGAATACCCCGGGCAGGGGCATTTTGTTCCGGGCGCAAAAGAACACAGTGAAACAGGCAAATGGCTCCAGCAATTTAAGCGCAATCCTTACCCGTCCATCGTTGCCTGGACACCGCTGGATAAATTCAAAAAATACTTTTACTGGCTCAAAATCGATAAGCCGTTCCGCGGTGTGACGATAAACGCCGAAATAAAAGCGGATAACCGTATAGAGATAACCACGCAAAATGTAGGTGGGATAACCGTATTCCTGAACGAAAAGTTGGTTAACCTTTCCAAACCGGTTACCGTGGTCGTCAACGGGACGGAAAAATTCTCCGGGAAAGTCGAATACAGCCTGAGTGCGCTTCTGGAAACACTGACGGAAAAAGAAGATGCTAATATGTATTTTACGGCAAGGGTTGATATTGCCAACTGATTAATTATACTTGTTAATGCAATGTTTATGGCAGTAAAAAGGAGGGCTTGTGCGTAATATTGTATTGCTGTTAGTTTTTTTTTTGATAATGGCGGGATTTATTTTAAATAGTGAATTACCGGCAAAAGATGGTGATGAAAAAGAGAGTTCTGGGGAACAATCAAAAAACGATGATAAAAAAGACGAACCCAAAGAAAGCCCCAAAGATGATGCCGAAACCAAAGGTGGAGACAAGCCTGCCCAAGACGTGCTTGACAGGATGACGGTATCCCGGAAAGCGGATTTGACAACCATGGCAAGGCTTGAAGCCAAAGAGATTTTGGTTTTAGGGGCTGATCCGAAAGATCCTGATCAATACTCCGATAAGGTCCAGGAAGTCCTGACGGCTTTAAAGATTCCCTATACGCCTTTACGGAAAAGCGAGATAGAAAAATATGATTTCAAAGATGTCGCGGCGATTTTATGCAACTGTTTCGTGAAAGATTTGAATTCAACGGATACCAATCGGATAAAAGAATTTCTTTCCAAAGGCGGATATTTGTTTACCACCGATTGGTGCCTGGATACGGTGATACGCAAAGTGTCGCCCGGTTACCTGAAAACAATGGGTATCGGCAAGCCGACCATGGGCGGTGGCATGGGCGGGGGGCAGGAAAAAGAGCAGGTTTCCGTTAAACCGAAAGAAAAGATGGAAAAACATATTTTCTTGAGAGATGTTTTTCCTGAGAAAGCAGGTGATTTTAAGTGGGTCCTTGATACAGGATTCAAATATTTTAAGCTGGAAAGGCCTGCTGAGATTACCGTGCTCATTGTCGGCGATGAAGGTATGAAAAAGAAATACCAGCAAAACGAAGTGGTTGTTTGCTGGACATATGGCGGAGGTGAATATAATCCCGTATTCAGCGGTTATGAAAAAGGGTCAAGCGATTATATCAAAAAACGCAATAAACGAGGGGTGATAATGCATGTTATCAGCCATTTTTATATGCAGGCATTGGGGTTTAAAGATGATAAAGGGAATTCATCCATGTATCAGCTGGTTGCCAACTTCCTGGTCGATGCCAAACTGGCTAAGAATGCCAGGGAAACCAAGAAGTAATAAAAACCGGGCTTGAAGGGAAAGGCAGGAATGATTAAGGAAATGAATATGCGAACAGCAAAAGCTAAAAATCTGATACTTGCCTGTTTATTCGGGATTGTTTTATTGGCCAGCGGAGCGGGCAACAATTTTATAAAAGAATATCAGGACAAACTAAAGGCGACAAATAAGAAAAACGCCGAAGAACTTATAAAGTTGGCGGATTGGTGCAAAAAGAATAACCTATCGGAAGAAACGAAAGCAAGCTACAAGGAGGCTCTTATTTATGAGCCCGGTAATTCCAAAGCTAAAAAAGGACTTGAAGAAACTATTCAGTCCGTTAAGCCGGAAGGCTATGATAAGTTATCAGAAGAATATCATAAGAAATTGTCCGGCGCCAGGGAGAAAATAGCCGATAATTTTTGTTCCTTAGGCGCATGGCTGGAGCAATCCAAAAAGAACGATTTTGCCGCTTCCGAATACCGCAAGGCAATGGGAATTTTTCCTGACCATAAAAAGGCCAGGGAAAAGCTCGGTTATAAAAAGTATGAAGGGCAATGGATGACCGAGGATGAAATCCAGCTCAAAAAAGGGTTCTTTAAATTCAATGGCAAATGGCTTAAAGAAGAAGAATTTAAAAATGAAGTGAATAAATTGCTTGAAGAATACAAGCAAAAACTTCAAACCAGGTTTGGGATAACTTTTAAAATGAGATATATCCCGGGCCATATCATTGCCTGCAACACCGCCGAAAATGAGGTCGAAGAAGTAACACGATACATGGCCGGTTTTTATAACGAAGTATACAAAAAATATTTTAATAAAGAGCTAAAGACAACTTTTTTGATGGTATATTTTTCTGGACAGAATGAGTTTGCCCAAAAAATGCCCCAGGATCGCCAGGCAATGGGAGTATATTATCCTTCGGAAAAGACATTGTATACCTATTCCGGCTCAGGTATAGGGACAGTTTTTCATGAAATCACCCATGGTTATATCGATATCAATTTCGGCGGGTTTCCTGATGATTGGCTTAATGAAGGGTTTGCTTCTTTCTTTGAGCAGCCAACAGTTGATTTGGATATGGGAAGTGTAACCTTTGGGTATAACAACTGGCGTTTGCCCTCCATCCAAAACGCCGTGCGCAGCGGCAACTACCCGCCTTTGAGTAAGTTCGCTAAAATGAAACAGTGCTCGGATTCGGTAACACTTGCGGAGGCGCGTTCTTTGATATGCTATCTCTATAAAAAAAGGCTATTACAAAGCTTTATCGATATGTGTCTGGCATCTAAGAATAAACTGGATGGGCCCAAGCTTTTGCAGGATTGCATCGGGAAACCAATGGAAGAAATAGAACAGGAGTTCAAAGATTTTGTGCTGAATTCTAAGCCTAACGATCAAATCATCCAGGATTAAACTTTATTGATAATGAAAACGAACCTTTTTCTGCCACAACCCGTGAAATACAGATAAATTTAAATAAGGATAAAATTATGAATAAATTGTGTGGTAAAATAATGTTGTTCGTTTTGGTCGCTTTATTAGCAAGTTGCGCGGGTGTTAGCAAGGAGGATTGGCCTATAAAGCCGGATACCGGCAACCCATTAAGCGATGAGGAGGCTCTTAAATTAGTGCCTGATGAATACCGGGAAAAAGTCCAGCGCGCCTTCCAGGTAGCCGGCGACAATAAGCCGCAGCTAATCACCGCCATCAAGAGCGTTCCGGGAAAATACAGCCCTGCCCTTGGTTTCCTGGTTAGCCAAACCGGTTACCGTTATTTCTTTCCGAGTATGGATAAGGCAATACCGGATGCGTCAAATATCACCGCGGATTTGCTTCTGACCAATGTCAAACTGGGCTATCAGGCACGGCAAACCTTTCCATGGGCCGGCGACTTGGATGAAGATACCTTCCGTCGCTTTGTCCTGACTTATCGCGCCACTACCGAACAATTGGTTGATTGGCGTTCTTATTTCTGGAATCATGCCGAGTTAAGGGCAATCGTAGATGAATTCGCCAAACGTATTAATGGGAAAGACCATAAAGCTGCAGACCAAAGCTTCAAGGAAATGCTTTATAAGATTAATACTGAATGGGTGGGCAAAAACGTCCCTTACGCGCCGCGCGGGATGCCGGATATGAACCCGATTGAGGCGATTAAAGCCAAGACCGGGCGGTGTACAGACCAGACCAATACGCTGATTGCTATCCTGCGCACTTACGGCATTGCTGCCACCGGCGTGAGGGCTGTCTGGTGGCCGGAGGTAAACGATAATCATACCTGGGCCGCAGTCTATGATCCCTTTACCAAAGAGTGGCTGGATATTGACTCCGGCCAGGGTGGTTCGCCCACTGACCCGGAATACTTCCGCCGGTTTATCCACCATAAAGAGAAAAAGGCAGCTAAAATTTACTGGGTTTATCCTGGCGAAGAAGGCGGTGAAACTTTCCGTAACCTATCTTTAAAAGGTGATGAAGTCTACCCTCCCTCTATAGAAAAATATCTTATCGCCAAGCCGATGGTTGATAAAACCGAACGCTACAACGATGTCATTGATATGAAATGTTCGCACAACCCGCACAATACGATGATTTGGCTGGCGATATATAACAGCGGCGAGTGGAGGCCGGTTGCCGGAGCGCGGTCGGATAATGAGGGCATGGTGGTTTTTCCGAAGGTCGGTTGTAATATCCGTTATCGTCTTATGGTTTGGACAAAAGCTAACGTTGCTCTTGTACTCAAGGTGTTAATACCTAAGCCTGATGGTACAATCGAAGAAGCATCCGACCCGCAGGAAAAACGCGCCTTGCTGGCACAAAAGGCTGTCCAATTGCTGGAAGCTAAAAAGTTTAAAGAGGCAAAAGAGGTTTTTCTTGAGATCCTTAAAGATAATCCCAATGATGTCAACAGCTTGTATAATATGGCATGCGCCTGTTCGCTGAGGGGTGATAAACAGGAAGCATTAGATTACTTGGAAAAATCAATCAAGGCTGGCTGGGATGATTTCGCCCATCTGAAGAAAGATTCTGACCTGGATAATATCCGGGAAGAGCCACGTTACAAGAAAATACTAAAGGCAAGCGGCGCGTTTTTAGATTACCCTTCTGAGCGGATTAAAATAGATTACGCCATTCTCGTTAGTAAAGCCACTAAGGATGATGTAAATTGGATTAACGTAGTAACAGCCTTTACGGATAAATACAATGCGAAAGTGTTTGTTTATGAAGGTAATGATCCCACGTCATTAATGAAAGAGCTGATACAATATACGCCTAAGTATGTGGCATTTATCGCCCAGCCGACCGAGGTCTCGCGTGAATTCATCTTCCACGCCAAGCAGATGATGCGCGATTTGGATGAAGATCCCTATGAAGATGCTATCTGGGGAATCATTACCGGCTATAATTACGAGGATTGCCTGCGGATGGCAAAGGCGGACAATCTTAATATTACCAAGGCCTTAAGCGGAATAGGCGGTGGTTGGCTTGATTATTTCAATGAGGGGTTGGCGTTTTCCGAGGGCGAAAAGAACGCGATGACCGTTAAGGTACCTGGTAAACCAGTGGAAAAGCAAAAAGGACCGGATGATACCACCAAGTCTTTCGTAGATATCCTGAATACCAATCAATACCAGATGATGTCCACCAGTGGACACGCTACTGAACACGATTGGCAGATTGGTTACAGTTACCCGAACGGGATGATCTTATCCAAGGGCGGTAAATTATTTGGATATGATCTTGCCAAACAAATCTATCCCATCAGCACCACTAATTCAAAAATATATTTTTCACCCGGTAATTGTTATATTGGCCATATCGCGGATATGGATTGTATGGCGTTGGCATGGATTCATAATGGAACCAACCAGTTTTTCGGCCATACCCTGCCGCAAGGACAGCCCTGTTATGCCTGGAATATTGTCAATTACTTTATGGCGCTCCAGGGACAGTTTACCTATGCGGAATCGGTTTACCTGCATCAGGTCGCGGCAGATTTCACCAAGGCGCCTACCGTTTGTTGCCACAGCACGGTATTTTATGGAGACCCGGCCTGGGAAGTCCGTATTGCCAAGGAAATTGAACCGCCTTATACCCAAACCCTTAAATTTGATAAGAAAAACAACAAAATTACCATTACCATTGAGGTGGAATTCCGGCAGGATTATGGGGGACCGCCTGTAGGATGTTTACTTCCTGAATTTATCAAGAAACCAGAAGTTAAATCGGCTACTGAAGGATTAAAATTATTACCGCTTGATAATGTGGTAATAATTGACGCGGGTAAGCGCAAGGAAGGCGATAAGATTCAAGCAGTTGTTTCTGCTGAATTCTTGCCTTTAAAGAAATAAATCAGATAGAAATAAAGATAATTGTTTCTGTTATTAAAATCCAACAATTCAGCATAAAAATTAATCGCCTGTTTTGATATTCCAATAAATTCGGGTATAATTGCTAACCGAGTTGGTTAGGATTTCGAATAAGACCAAGACAAAGTTCTAAAAGGGATGGTGGCCCGAAGACTAAAATATGACCAAAAAGTTTATTGTTAAGTTAGTTTAAACCTGATGGGGATCTTGATGGAGCATTCAACCGCTTCACCGTTTATCATGGCAGGCGTGAATTTCCATGTCTTGATAGTGGCAATGGCTGATTCGTCAAGAACGGTATAACCGGAAGATTTAATTATTTCGACCTTCGATACAGTGCCTTCCCTGGATATTTCCACGGATAAAAGGACCAGCCCTTCCTGCCCTAATTCACGCGCTTTTTTGGGATAAACCGGCGCCTTGTTGACAGCCGAATCATTTAACGGTTTTGCCGGAACAAATAGCGTTGTAGCAGTCTCCTGCCTGGGGGTTGGTTTTAGCTCTTTTTTGGGGCCGAGGCGTTTGTAAGCGGAGTCAGAGGGGACATAGACAGCAATCGCATCCGGTATATTATTCTTTTCAGTAAGGTCGGTTATAAAATCAGTCGGCATATCGGAAGAAATATCAATGGGTTCTTCGGTAACAATGATATTCTTTACCTCCTCAAACAGGTTATCGTTAAAAAACGATGGGAAATGCGTTTCCGTTATCAAAGTTTCCTGTGATGGCGCTTGCAGGTTGATATTCGAAGAGTATATTACCGGCCCGTTTGATACCGCACCATGGCCGGAAAGTAAAATAACCGAGCCTAAAAACAATCCGTGTATCACAAAAGAAACCAGCCACGGCTTGGATTTCCCGAATATTTTCGCTCTTTGCATATTATTAAAACAATAATATCCCAAAATCCCAAAAAGGTCAAGTAAAAAACTGCGATGGCTTCGAAGCCGTTCGCCCCGCACCTATTTGGTTCTGATAAACCCTCCAAATTTATCAGAAAAGTTTCTAACGCCAAATAGGTGAGGGGTCACGACGAAGCCAATATCTTTTGACAATAACATGATATGTTGCTTAAATTAACGACTTATGAATGTTCCGATAAGCAATATACGCAATTTTTGTATTATCGCGCATATTGACCACGGGAAATCCACCCTGGCAGACCGTATCCTGGAGTTGACCGGTGCGGTTACTGCCCGTGAATTCAGGAATCAGTTCCTGGATGACAATGAAATAGAGCGGGAGCGCGGAATTACCATAAAAGCCAAAGCCATTTCACTGGATTATACATATAACAACCAGAAATATCTTTTAAACCTTATCGATACCCCCGGCCACGTTGACTTCGGTTACGAGGTTTTGCGCAGCCTCAAAGCCTGCGAAGGTGCATTGCTCCTGGTAGATGCTACGCAGGGCGTCCAGGCGCAAACAGTTGCCAATACACTGCTGGCCATAGAATCCAACCTCCAGCTCATTCCTTTGATTAATAAGATTGATGCACCTCTGGCGCATTCCGAAGAAGTCAAGGAGGAAATGAAAAATGTCCTTAGCATTAAGCCGGAAGAAATAACACTGGTAAGCGCCAAAACCGGTGAAAACGTGGCGTTAGTGCTGGAGAGAGTTATCAAAGAAGTGCTGCCCCCGCGCGGCAGCGCGGCGAATCCTACCCAGGCCTTGATATTCGATTCTGTTTATGACGCCTACAGGGGCGTGGTGGTTTATGTCCGGGTCGTTAACGGGATACTTAAACAGGGAGATGAAATTATCATGCTTAATGCCAAGCATGAATTCAAGGTGGAAGAAGTCGGCATTTTTAAGCCTAAGATGGTTGCATGCAAAGAGCTTAAGGCCGGTGAAGTCGGCTACGTCATAAGCGGAATTAAAAATATCAGGGATGTGAAAATCGGCGATACGATAGGCTTGAAAAAAGAGGAAGGCGTCCAGGCGCTTCCCGGATATAAAGACCCCATCTCGATGGTTTTCTGCGGGATTTATCCTTCCACCCAGAGCACGTATAAGCAATTACAGACGGCGATGGAAAGATTGAGCCTGAATGATTCTTCTTTCCAGTATGAAGTGGAAACTTCGGAGGCATTGGGGTACGGCTTCCGCTGCGGGTTTTTAGGGTTGCTTCATATGGAAATCATACAGGAACGTTTAAACAGAGAAGAAGGGGTCGAGGTTATACAAACCGCCCCGAACGTAACCTATGAAATCCTGGTACGGGAAGCCGGAGGGATAATAACATTACGGATAGATAATCCGGCAAAATTTCCTGATGAAAGCGTTTTGGTGGAAATCAGGGAACCAGTTGTGCGAATGAGCATTATCATTCCTTCGGATACCATAGGGACCATGATGCATTTATGCGAGATAAGGCGCGGCAGGCTAATCCGCACGGAATATATCAGTTCTACCAGGGTAATCCTGACTTATGATATCCCGCTGGCGGAAATCATTTATGATTTTTACGATAAGCTGAAGTCAGCTACGCGCGGTTACGGGACCATGGATTATTCATTTATGGGTTACGAAGTGGCTGATCTGGTCAAATTGAAAATACTGGTTGCCGGGGTTGAAGTGGATGCGTTATCCGTCATTATCCACCGTGATGGGGCGGAGGCTAAAGGCAGGCGGATACTGCAGATACTTCGCAAAGAAATTCCCAGGCACCTGTTTGAGGTTGCCCTGCAGGCGGGTATCGGTAAAAAGATTGTCGCCCGAGAGAATATCAAGCCGTACCTCAAGAACGTGACAGGCAAGTGTTACGGAGGAGATATTACCAGGAAGCGCAAGCTCTGGGAAAAACAGAAAGAAGGAAAGAAGAAAATGAAGAGTATCGGGCGAGTGGAAATACCGCAAAAGGCTTTTCTTTCCGTGCTTTCAACGAAAGAGGATTAAAATGGAATCTAATGGATCGGTTGAGATAAATGTGACTCCGGCCGGCGATGGCAATAAACTGAACCAGACACTTGAGTGGTTTAGGAGTAATTTAGAAATATTCCTGATAGCTTTTGTCCTGGCTATGACCATCCGGTGTTTTTGTATAGACGGTTTTAAAATACCTAGCGCTTCAATGGAACCTACTTTAAGGGGTGACCCCAGGACCGGTGATAGGATTATTGCGGATAAATTCAGGTTATTGATAAGTCCCATAGAACGGTATGACGTTATCCTTTTTAAATACCCTCTTGACCGGACCAAGAACTTCATTAAACGGGTAGTCGGGATTCCTAATGAAGAAATAAAAACAAAATATGGGAATATGTATTACCGGCCGAAAGGAGAGAGTGAATATAAAATAGCACGTAAGCCTTTGGATATCCAGGAATCTATCTGGCTGCCTGTTTGGAGCTGGGTTCCCGTGACAGACAGCATTAAGAAAAGATGGGCGTTGCCTTCTTCAACGGAATTGTATGAAATAACGAATAACCAATTAAAGCTTTATGCGAATAAAAGCCCGGACGGTAAGGTTAGCTTGGAATTGAATGGCGATATTAAGGATAATTATATCGGAAGGGGTGGTGGAATAACCGGAGAGCATACGGTTACTGATATAAAGATTGGTTTCAAATGCGTGCTTTCCGGAACCAGTAGTGCCGTTTGCGTTAAGATGAATACGTTTTCAGGCGTGTTTAACCTGCACCTTTCTACGGACCAGGAGAATTATCTGGAATATAAGGGGAAGAAAATAGTTTCTATTAACGAGAAACTTATCCCGTTAAAACAGCATCTGGTGGAATTTCTTAATTATGATAAAATAGTTTATATCAAACTTGACGGGGTAATAATCAGTGAATATGATTATAATGAATTGCCGGATGACGATTATATCGTTGTTTCTCATCCGCAGATAACTATTGAAGCATATAAAACAGAGGTAAGTTTCCGGGATATTAACCTGTATCGTGATATTTATTATGAATTAAGCCCGAATAACTCGGATAAAACGCAGGAAATCGGGGGAAATAAATATTTTGTAATAGGGGATAATGTTCCTAACAGCCGTGATAGCCGCGCCTGGCGTATGAAAACATTCTACCTTAAAAACGGGAAGGTTATACAATGTGATGCTTCATCCACCAGGGAAATAAGCGGGTATGTGGAGGTTTATAAAGAGGCTGATGGTAAGGGTGGGGATATCTGGGGGAATACGCATAAAATTCCTATAGACCAGATAATAGAAGAAAAGACAATAGAAGAGGATTGTCCCTTTGTAGATTTTGATAATATATTCGGAAAAGCTCTGTTTGTTTACTGGCCTCTGCGTAATATAAAGATAATTCGATAAAAATGAGGTATTTTTGTTTTCCACAACGATATTTTATCTAACTTTAATGATTATAATGAGTTAAAAACATAAATAAAACGCTTTTTATTTGGACTTATTTAAAATAATCGTCGATAATGCTAAAACAATGATGATGTATAACGCTTTTAATATCAATATGATAGGATGTTACCAAACGGTAATGGGCACATGAATTCCTAACTGCTTAAATTATAAAGGAGATATAACTACAAAATAATTAAGAGCACGTAAAAACAGCTCTTGGCTTTATCCACAAGTTTTCCACAATGAATAAAGCCTAATGATTTGAATCGATTATGCTATTAAAAACAGAAGATTTAGTAAAAATTTACGGTAAAAGGCGTGTTGTAAACGGTGTTAGTTTTGAAGTAAATGAAGGAGAAATAGTAGGACTTTTGGGGCGCAACGGTGCCGGTAAAACAACCACTTTTAAGATGACTGTTGGGCTTATATCTCCTTCCGAAGGCCAAATTTGGCTTAAGGGTAATGATATAACAGATCTTCCCATATACCGCCGTGCCAGGTGTGGGCTTGGTTATCTTCCCCAAGAATCTTCCGTCTTCCGCGAATTGACCGTGGAAGATAATCTTATGGCTATTATGGAGACCCTGAAAGGCGATAAATCTAAATATTCGGAACGGGCTAATAAAATACTGGAAGAATACGGCTTATTGAAATTAGCCAAGCAAAAAGCCCGTACTCTTTCAGGCGGCGAAATGCGCCGCTTGGAAATCAGCCGCGCTCTTATAACATCTCCGGCAATTATTCTTCTGGATGAGCCCTTTTCCGGGGTTGACCCGATTGCCGTTTCGGAAATACAGGATATCGTCCGTAAACTTAAATCGCAGAATATCGGAGTCCTTCTAACGGACCACAATGTCCGTGAAACACTTGCCGTGACAGACCGCTCATATATCATCGACGAAGGCTATATTTTGTGCAACGGAACTCCCAAGGATATAATGTGTAATCCGCTTGCCCGCAAACATTATTTGGGGGAAAAGTTTACGCTTTAATTATTTATGGATAACCAGGAGCAAAAAATCAATGATGTTATTATCATCGGCGGCGGTCCGGCCGGGACCTCGGCGGCTATTTATTCTGCCAGGTCCAAACTTAAAACGCTCGTTATAGATAAAAGTATTGCAGAAGGTGCTATGGGCCTTGCCCAGAAGATAGAAAATTACCCTGGTATCTTGGAGCCCGAAACAGGCCGGTCATTGCTTTCCCGTTTCCGCAAACAGGCTATGGGTTTCGGAGCCGAATTCATTGAGTCAAAGGTTATTGGGGTGGATTTTAAGGCATCACCGAAAGAGGTTTTTACGGGTGACAGTTCGTATTTTGCCAAAGCGGTTATTATCGCCACCGGAGCGCGCGGCAGGAAACCTACCATCAAAGGTGAAGCCGAATTTATCGGTAAGGGGGTTGCTTACTGCGCTGCCTGTGATGCCGCTTTCTTTAACGGGCGCGATGTTGCCGTGACAGGGGACGGTGTGGAAATGTTTGATGATATCGATTCCATTTCCAAATTCGCCCGTAAAATATATCTGGTCACCCACCGCAAAGAATTTGATACCGAAAGCGCCCCAAGGGTTAAAAATAACCCCAAGATAGAACCGGTTTTTGCTTCCCGGGTAAGTGAAATCTCCGGTGATACTTTTGTAAATAAGGTGGCAATTGAAAACACTTCGGGGGTTAAAACAAACCTGGATGTTTCCGGCATCTTTGTATACTTACACGGCAACCAGCCGATTACGGATTTCCTGCGGAGCCAATTGGAAACCGACGCCGAAGGCTGTCTTAAAATAAACAAGGAAAATATGTCAGCATCTATAGAAGGTGTTTATGCCATCGGCGATGTCACCTGCAAAAAGGTGCGCCAGGCAGTAACTTCCGCTGCCGAAGGCTGTATTGCCGCTTTATCCGCAGAGAAATTTATCAATCAGCGGGCTAAAATCACTTCTCAATGGGGATAATTAACAGTCTGAATTTATTAGACATATTTTCAAGGCTTCCTTTATAATAAGTTATTATGAGCGATAAGTTCAAAGTCTATCAAAGTCCGTTGTCAGAACGTTATGCCAGTGCCGAGATGCTTTATGCCTTTTCGGCGGAAAAACGCTTCCGCACCTGGCGTATTATCTGGATTGCTCTGGCCGAGGCAGAGAAAAAGCTTGGGCTTCCAATAAGTCCGGTTCAGATAAGCCAGATGAAACGTTTCAAAGATAAAATAAATTACGCCACGGCGCTTAAATACGAAAAAATTACCAAGCATGAGGTCATGGCGCATATCAAGGCGTACGGCGACCAGTGCCCTAAGGCACGTCCGATTATCCACCTCGGCGCCACCAGTGCCCTGGCCATGGATAATGCTGATATCATTATCCTGCGCGACGCCTTAAGGCTCATAAAAAGACAGTTGGTTAACCTGGTCGATTCACTGGCGCGTTTTTCGGAAAAATATAAAGCTCAACCGACCATGGGGTTTACCCATTTCCAGCCGGCGCTTATCACCACCGTGGGTAAACGCGCCGCTTTATGGCTTCAGGATGTGTTGATGGACTTGGAAAACCTGGAAAAACTGGAAAGCTCCCTTAAATGCCTCGGCGCAAAAGGCGCCATTGGAACTCAGGCGAGTTTTCTTGACCTTTTTAATAACAGTAAAAATAAGGTTATTCTTCTTGATAAACTATTCACCGAAAAACTCGGTTTTAAGGAATCTTATCCGGTAAGCGGGCAGACTTACCCCAGGAAACTTGATTTCGAGGCGGCTTCTCTTCTTTCCGGAATCGCCCAGTCCGCCCATAAATTCTCCAATGACATCAGGTTATTGCAGGGGCTCGGCGAAATGGAGGAGCCTTTTGGTGAAGGGCAAGTTGGTTCTTCAGCCATGGCGTATAAAAGGAATCCCATGCGCTCGGAACGCCTTGCGTCGCTTTCCCGGTTTGTCATGGTCAATAATACCAACACTGCTTTTACCGCCGCCCAGCAGTGGTTTGAACGCACCCTGGACGATTCCGCTAACAGGCGCCTCGCCGTTTCCGAAATGTTCCTCGCCACGGATGCCCTGCTTAATATTTATATAAATATCGTCCGCGGATTAAAAGTATATCCGGCCGTCATTAAGAAAAACATAGATGAAAATCTTCCATACCTCGTTACCGAACGCATCATGATGGAAAAGACCAAAAAGGGAGGGGATCGCCAGCTCTTGCACGAACGTGTAAGGAAATTATCCATGGAGGCTTTTGAGCTCTCCAAACAGGGAAAACCGAACGACCTTATCCGTAAACTGCGCCAGGATCCGATTCTCGGTGTCGGATTACCTTCGTCTTTCAATGCCTGTGATTATATCGGCCTGGCAGAAGAGCAGGCCGAAGCCTTTATAAAAAATAAAGTTAACCCGGTAATCAGGAAATACCGCAGCCTTTTGGGTATTAACGCGAAGCTCTCTGTTTAATTTTACTTGCCAACGAGCGTTATTTAAGGTAAAATTATATTACTATTAAGGAGATAATTATGCCTCGCGGATGGGAATGGTTAGTTGTTCTGGGGATAATCCTGCTTCTTTTCGGCGCAACCAAATTGCCTGCTTTAGCGCGCAGTCTTGGCAAATCAGCCGGGGAGTTTAAGAAAGGCTTGAAAGAAGGTTCGGATGAAGCCAAAGCAGATGCTAAAAAAGAAGAAGCTGATAAACCTAAATAATAGGTTTTAGTTCAAAGAAAGCGTAGCGGCTGTCCATGTATAAGATTGTCAAACGGGAAGAATTGTCTTCCTGTGTGTATCGGTTTGAAATCGAAGCGCCCCTGATTGCCAGGGCACGCAAACCCGGTCAATTCGTCGCTATTCGCCTGGATGAACAAGGCGAAAGGTTTCCACTTACCATTTGTGATGCTGACCCTCTCAAAGGGACGCTTACTTTGATTTACCAGTCAGTCGGAAAATCAACCGTCCAGTTTGCCGGATTGCAAGCCGGGGATTCTATCCTTGATATTGTCGGTCCTTTGGGTAAGCCTACCCATATAGAAAAATTCGGCTCGGTCGTTTGCATCGGCGGCGGTATCGGCGTGGCGCCCGTTTATCCGATAGTCCAGGGCATGAAACGCGCCGGCAATAAAGTCATCTCCATTATCGGCGCCCGCACCAAGGATTTGCTTATCCTGGAAAATGAAATGCGTGCTGCCTCGGATGCATTGCTTGTGACCACGGATGACGGTTCTTATATCAGGAAAGGATTCGTTTCCGATGTCTTGAAAGAAATTATCGCCCGCGGCGATAAGATAGATTTGGTCGTTGCCATCGGGCCCGTTCCTATGATGAGGGTTGTTTGCAATGTTACTAGGGAGTACAACCTGAAAACAATGGTTAGCCTTAATCCGATAATGCTCGATGCCACCGGCATGTGCGGTGTCTGCCGTGTTACGGTTGGCGGCAAAACCCAGTTCGCCTGCGTGGACGGTCCTGAATTCGACGGACACTTGGTGGATTTCGACGAGCTTGCCAAACGTTTAAGGACTTATTTAACCGAGGAAAAGCGGGCAATGGAACACTACCGCGGCTCGCCCAGATGCACGGATTTGGCACGGGAGGCCTTGAAGCAAGAGAAGTAGCTTTGAGCAAGAAGCTTATAGCAGAGAGCAAATAAATGACAGAAGAGAATAAGCCTAAGAAAGAAAAAGTGCCGCGCCAGAAGATGTTGGAGCAAACTCCGGCAGAGCGCGTAAAGAACTTTAATGAGGTCCCCCACGGTTTTACCCCGGAAACAGCCATGCTGGAAGCCTCTCGCTGCCTCCAGTGCAAAAAACCCAAGTGCATGGAAGGTTGTCCTGTAGAAATAAATATTCCACAATTTCTGAAACTGATTACCGAAGGCAAATTTATCGAAGCCGCCTGGAGTATAAAACAAACCAATGCATTACCAGCCGTCTGCGGACGCGTTTGTCCCCAGGAAGAACAATGCGAAAAAGTGTGTGTTCTTGCTAAAAAAGGCGAACCTGTGTCTATCGGATACCTGGAACGCTTTGTTGCCGATATAGAACGTACCAAAGGTGCTGTCAAGAAACCTGATATTCCGGAAAAAACAGGCAGGAAAATAGCAGTTGTCGGCGCCGGACCGTCCGGCCTGACCTGCGCCGGTGACTTGGCTAAAATGGGGCATAACGTGACTATCTTTGAGGCCCTCCATAAATCAGGCGGCGTCTTGATATACGGCATCCCGGAATTCCGCCTTCCCAAGGCAATCGTCCAGACAGAGGTGGATTATCTCAAAATGCTTGGCGTAGATATCCAGCATAACATGGTCATCGGGAAAATCACCCAGCTTGATGAACTCTTTAACTCCGGTTATCATGCTGCCTTTGTAGGTACAGGTGCCGGGTTGCCCGTCTTCATGAAAATACCGGGCGAAAATTACCTCGGCGTTTATTCGGCAAATGAATACCTGACACGTTCCAATCTAATGAAAGCGTATTTATTCCCCGAGTACGATACGCCTGTTTTACGCAGTCCGCGCGTTGCCGTAATCGGCGGGGGAAACGTTGCCATGGACTCCGCACGCACGGCTTTAAGGCTTGGAGCCCAAAAGGTGTACCTCGTCTACCGCCGTTCGCATAATGAAATGCCTGCCCGCCGTGATGAAATCCACCACGCTGAACAGGAAGGCATAGATTTCCGACTGCTTACCAATCCCGTGGAAATCCTGGGCAATACGGACGGATTCGTCCGCGGAATGAAATGTATCAAAATGGAATTGGGAGAACCCGATGATTCCGGCAGATGCAGGCCTATTCCCATCAAAGGCTCGGAATTCGAACTGGAAGTGGATACGGTTATAGTGGCTATCGGCAACGGTCCGAATCCGTTATTATTGAGTGCTACCCCTGATATCAAGCTTAATAAATGGGGTAATATCGAAGCCGATCCCGTCACGCTTGCCACCACTAAAAAAGGCGTCTATGCCGGAGGCGACATCGTTACCGGCGCCGCCACGGTGATTCAGGCAATGGGCCAAGGCAAGATTGCCGCCCGCTCTATAGACAAATATCTAAAATCATGAAAGTAATTGACTATAAGGAAGTCCCTGCCCGCCCGGTGGAAGTAGAAGGCGTCAAGGGTGTCAAAATACGCTGGCTCATTTCCCAGAAGGAAGCCCCTAACTTTGCCATGCGCATGTTTGAGCTTGAACCGGAAAGCACGACACCCCGTCATACCCATGACTACGAACATGAGGTTTTTATCTTGGAAGGAACCGGGGAGCTGATATTTGAAGAAGAAGTAAAACCTTTTAAGGCAGGTTATGTCGTCTATGTCCCGCCGGACAAGCTACACCGCTTCAGGAATACCGGTAAAGACACATTAAAATTTCTCTGCCTGGTGCCGAATAAAAAGAAATAACAGGCATAAAACTATAACCCTAAGAAAATCAACCTGTAAGAACGAAGGGGGACTACCTCCCCCCACCCCCTCTTGGCGTACGCCCCACCTGCAACACAACCCCATACCCCCTACAACGGCTATAGTCTATACCGGCAATATACTTACCCCCAGCTTATAACAGTTACCACTATTACCTGCAACAGTTCCCAGCTATCCCTGCAACAGTTATTACCCCTGCCCATAACAGTTATACTCTATACTGGCAATATACTTACTTCCAGCCTATAACAGTTACCGCCATCCCCTGCAACAGTTACCCTGCTCCTCTACGACGGTTATACTCTCCCTCGGCAATATACGCTCTCCCCTGGTCAAAAAAATATACATATTTCTGGCAGATATTACTTGACAATGCCCTCGTATTAAATATACTTGTTATCCAATTGGACAGATGAACTGCCCATAAATGCCAAGGAGGCATATAGTATGGAAAGCGTATTATCGTTTCTGGCACTCTATCCCTTCTGGTCAACGGTTGTCATTTCTTTAGTCATCTTCGCCTTAGCCCATATCATTCTGGCTAAAATATACCGCGCCGGACTTAAGCCTACCATCATCGCCGGCTTGGCCTGCGGGCTGATTGTTATCGGATTGCTCCATTACGGGGTTATTACGGATAATCAGTTTTTTGCCAATCTCATGGGCGTTTTTGCCGGGATTGTTATGTGGTCTCTGTTCGGCGAGATAATGGAAACGCTTCAGGGGAAATTCAATATCACCACCCATGTGGAAATCGGCTACGGTCACCTGCCTTTCCTTATCCTTGGCAGCTTAATCTGGGGTTTGATTATCCATACCGAGGCTATCGAGAACCCGGTTATCTTCCAGTTCTTATTCACGGTTTACGCCATCTGGCTGGGGCACGTGATATTGCTTTCTCTCTATTATCATCCGTGGCTTGGTGAACCCCTGAAATCGCCCGAAGTAAAGGCATCCAAGTTAAAAGTGACCTTGACCATATTGACGCTTCTTGTCTACGCAATAATCCTCATTATTATGGCACTCAAAGCGCCGGATTATTCCATTAAGACGCAGGTCAGCACGGCTTTATGGTTTGTGCTTTTGGCGTGGAGCTTTATCGAAGTTGCCAAGAAGTATTTTTCTCTAAAGTTGTGGTGATATTAGTCACGGAGGGCACAGAGCGGGTTATTTATTTTCCTTTGTGTTCTTTGTGCCTTTGTGGTGAAGTATCTATTTAAATTTATTTACTGAATATCGGCAGGTATTCCGAAGGCAGTTGCAGGATAAGCGTTGCCATGGATGTTGCGTAGGTTTCGCCGACATCGTCTTCCCAGTGGCCGTCGTCTTTCTGCCCGCCCAGGACTCCGGGTAGCATGATATCCGTATACTGTTTCCACTGTTTTTCGCCCGCCTGGTAGAGCGCCTGGGAAAGGTAATAATGGGTGTAATAAAAATGATACGGATAATGGTTGTTTTCCGGGACGGGGATGGGATATTGCTGGTTGGTCAGAATCCAGTTTAGCCCCTGTATGACTTTGGCAGAGGAGTAATCTCCCGCGCTCATAAGGGCGACGACGCCCGCCGCGGTCAGCGCCTGGGATGTCCGCGCATCGGCATCGAGCTGGTATTTGAAAGAGCCTTTTAAAGGCCCTTCGGCGGTATTGGCGGAGTCATGGACGTATTTCATGGCTTTTTCAATCACGTTCTTGGGGACGGCAATGCCGACATTCCTTGCCGCGCGCAGTGCCTGAAGCGTCGTGACCGTCACCGAGATATCCGCGTCAATGGGCGAGGGCTGGTAGCGCCAGCCGCCGTCCTTGTTCTGGCACTGGACAATCAGGTTGACGGCGTTTTTGAGCTTGGTCTTGACGTCATCCCGTGGGCTCATCCCGTAAATTTCTGCCAGGAACATGGTGGCAAAGGCGTGCTCATACATCCTTGTGCCGTATCTGGTGATGTAGCCGTCGCTTTCTCGGCAGGAATCGAGTATGAATTCCAAAGTTCTTTTGACATTATCCCCGTATTTGCCGCGCCCGGGAGTGCTCCCCTGCGCCAGGAAGGACATTCCGCCCAGTGCGGTGACCGCGATATTATCGTTTGTCTCTTTGCCGATGTAGCCTTCGTTGAGTTTGCATCCTATTCTGCAGGTCCAGGAGCCGTTTTCGTTCTGGTGCTCAGCAAGCCATTTTAACCCCTTTTCCGCGGCGGTTTTTATCAGTTTCTTTTGCGCCTCTTCCGGGGTAGGCTTGGTGATTTCATCGGATATCAGCGTGCCGATAAGCACCAATAACCAAATCCCAAATCCCAAATAAACATCAAGATTTTTCATAATTAAAATCTAATGGTACAAGTATATCGTATTATCCTGAATCACGCAAAGCCGGTCGCCGATGACCCGTATTTCCGGCTGGCCGCTGCTTTTAAGCTCGCCTTCTATTTTCTGGATTTCTTTACCCGTTATCTTATCAAATATCATGATTATTGGCAACCATTTTTTATCGTCAGGGTTAAAGGCTGACACGTTGATGATTATATGATTATCGGTAAATAATACCTGGGAAACGGTTGAAGCCGTGCCGGTTTCAAGGCTGATTGTTTCCTTCCATTCTTTTAGCTCAAGCGTGTTTTTGATTGGGTGTCCGGATATTTGTATTTCGTTGCTATTTCCTTCATTGAGGGCGATGATATAAGCCATCCGTTCGTCAACACCGATATCACTTATGTAGACAGGGCATTTTATGCCGGAAGCGGTTGGTTTGCCGGTTGCGCGTTCCAGCATGTTAAGTTCAAAGGCTACCTGCGGCATCGGTTGATCAGGTGTCTGGTTTTCCCGTGTGGTGAAGAAGAACAGGTGCGTTTCATTTGCCTTGACGGTTTCGGGGAGGATGTCAGCCGGGGTAGGGGATTTCCAGAGTATCTTTTTATTATCAATATCATAGGCAATAATCCTTAAAGTAGTAAAGAGGTATAATTTACCGGACTGGTCGTAATGATAGTTGCGTAATTCTTCCGAATTGTTTTCCGGTTTTACGGAATTAAGCATTTTCCCGGTGCTTTTATCCAGCACGATGGTGATGTTTTTAAATACAGGCAGGATGATTTCTTCATCATAGATGATTATCGTATCAAGTAAGCTATCCGCAAAGGGGAAAGACCAGAGTTCTTTGCCGTTGGAAATATCGAATACGGTAAGGCGGTAATTCATGGGGTTTTTGGAATCCTGGGTAATGAGGAAAAGATGGCTTTCCCATAATTCGCCCCGGACGAGTATTTCGGATTTACTGCGGAGGTCGATGAACCAATCAGGCGCGCTCCTCTCCGCTCCGCGGGACGACCCCACTCCGCTTTGCTTCGGGGACACCCCATTATCGGGAGTCTCCGTAGGCGGGGGCGCATCATAAGCCGCAATTGCCTCACGGCTTAAGGCAATGATTTTGCCGCTTACCCGGAAGGCAGAAGGAAGGAGTGTTAAGCCCGTCTTTTTTGTCCAGCTTATCTTGGCGTCGGAATCCAGCCCGATTATTTTATCTTCAACAATAAGTATAAGATTGCCCGAGTTGCCGGATGGGAAATCCGCTTGGTCGTTAAGTGATACGGTTTCGCTTTCGGTATTCGTATGACTGCCTTTTAGTTTCAAGGGCGGGCTGAAAGGCTTCAGTGTTTGTTTGTCCGCCTGCAGGTAGGCGTATTCGGGCGAATCCAGTTTGGTTTTTACATATTCTTTAAGGCTTAATTGCTTGTTCTGGATGGTAATCACGGTATCAGGCGGGAATATTTTAAGCATCTTTTTCAAGAGTGTCTTGGCAGTGCCGAACATCAGGGTTTTTTCATAAGATTCCGCCAGTTTCAGATAAACCGGAAGGAGATGCGCCGATGAAGAAAATGTTTTTATGAAAAGCATCCCGTTTTCCGTTGCGTCCGCATAATCCTGTTTCTGGTAAGCGCTTTCCAAGAAGTTATAAATGATGTCCTCGGCTGAACGGCTGTTTGGGTAGAGCTTATAGATTGCCATGAGCTTGATGCGGTCGGCGGAGCTTTTTGCCACCTCGTAAAGCGTGCGGGCTTTTTGCTCCTGTTTTTCGTAAACGGTTGACCCTATTTTAGTAATGACGGAATCAATCGCCAGACGGGCGAAATCCCAGATCCGTTCGCCGTTATAGGTTTCATCAGGCATTTTTTCTATCAGGAGCTGGTATTCCCGGACGGTATTTTCCCACTGTCCTGATTTTTGATAGGCTTGGACGAGTTCAAGGGTGGTTTCCACAAAGGAATACGGGCCGGGCGAATAGGCACGGGCTTTTTCCAGACAATCAACGGCTTGGTTCGTGCCGGTTATTTCGTCTGATTTCGCCCATTCAAAATATGTGCGGTGAAGGTGGTTATTGATTATATTGGTGAGTTGACCGGCATTGGGATTCTTTTCTGCTGCGCTTAACCCCTGTTTGAATAAAGAAACGGCTTCCGAATATTTCTTGTTCTTAAGGGCAAGCGTGCCTATCTGTTGTATCAGGTAGGCATCATCCGGCTTTTCCTTCAGTTGTCGCTTGAACCATGTTTCCATTCCGGACCAGTCGTAAAAGGCATTGACCGTCCCCTCGGCTATTATGATTAAGACGTTATCCGATATGAGGATGTTTCCGGCCGGTATATTTACGTTTACAGTAACAGGCGGTGTTGTGTTCGGATCAATGATAACCCCTGTATTTGGGAAAGAATTCCATTCCCATGATGCCTGTAATTTTTTAGTAGCCAGGTCAAACATCATCAACGCATTCCGTGCAGGCAAATAAATCGATTGGTCGGTTAGTCCTCCCTTTCCTTTGAACTGATTTTCATAAGTCCAGGCGCGCTTGCCTTCTTTTGAGATATCAATCCCGATGACGCTGTTTTCCCCCTCGAGATACAGGATATTATTTTTTATGCCCAGAACATAACGCACGGGCGACAGGGGGCTTCCTTCCCATTGCCAGAGTTCCTTGCCGGTTTCCCCATCAAGCGCGTAAAGATAATTAGAATCGATGGGGGTGGCGATCAGGATGTGTTTATCAGACACCTGGGTTTTTATGAGCGGGTTATTCGCCCAGAGAAGCGGTAGTCTGACCGGGCTGTCACCGCGGGTGACGGTTATTTCCATCTGGTTGTATTTTTTCACCCATTTTATCATGCCGGTATGTTTATCTACTGCGGAAATTACGCCGACGTTGGATGAATAGTAGATGCTGTCATCATCAACCGTAACCATGGAAGGCATTATTTCCCGCGCCGGATTATTGAATAGGTTTACTTCCAGGATTCCAGAGGTGACGAATGTCTTCCAGTATAGCTCGCCGGTAGAGGCATTGAAAGAGCAGAGGTATTGCTGAGGCAGGTCGGTATCGTTTTCGTTATAAACCGCCACGGCATAGACGCAGTTATAATCAACGACCGGGGGCATTGGGAAAGATGCTTTCTTAAAGAAATCGCGTTTATCGGTTTCCTCGCCCGCCGACCAGATGATTTTTCCGTTGGAGGCATTCAAGGCGAAAAGTGTCCGGTGGGGGAATGGGTATTTTACATCAAGATAATAACTGGGGTAAATTTGTTCCTTAAGGCCTCCTGAGGTGGAGGTGATGAGGTTGGCGAATACCTTGTCCTGCGAAACGGTTATAGGAAAAACCGCTCTTTCTTCATAAACGGGGTTATTGAAAAAGCCGCTCTCCACTTTCCAGATGATATCAGGTTGTTTGCCTTCATTAAGGGTAATGAGATTCAATGCATAAACCGCGGTTTCCGTTCCCAGATAAAGTATGCCGTTATGAACCGAAGGGAAATAGGGCAGGTATCTGTTTTGGGGGAGCAACTGCCCGGAAAATCCGATGTTAGATGGGATAACGCGGTTTGAAGGTATATCAAACGACCACATCAGGGGCGGTTGTGTTTCAATGCGGGAGCCCATGGTTTTTGAGTGGCGGTTATCGCCTCCGTAGGTATCCCAATCACCGGTTACGGCCAGTTCCATGGATTTGAGTTTGGCTAATTCCCCTTTGGCGAAATCAGCCAGGAGCAAAGCGGAATCATGTTTAAGTATTTTCATTTCGGGATAATCTTTCAGGATAAGTTCGTAAAGTGTTTGCAAGCGGTCTATTTGCCTCAAGCGGCTGTAGCAGATTGCGCGGAAGGCAAGCACTTGGTTCATCGGGATTTCTTTTGAGTCAGTTTGTTTAAGTATGCCGGTAATGGTTTCCAGAAGGTTACCGGCCTTATCAAATTCCTCTTTTTCCATACGGGACAAGGCGGAAAGGTAAGTGGATTTAATCCCATAAGAAGTGTAAAGGTAACGTTCGACAAGCTGGTTTAAGAAACCTTGATCGCCGGTTGTCTGGGCGGTTTCCAGGAGCGTCCGGGCTGAAGGGTCGAAGATATCGCGGTAAGTTTTTTTTCCTTCAGCCGGCAAGTTTGACAATAGTTGCCGGCAAAGATACTTAACCCCAACAAAGGTATTAGGCTCTTCTGGATAAGGAACGATATTTTCAGGATATTTTTCCATGGCTTCTTGGTATTTTTTCACAGCATTGGTCCAGTCGCTGTTTTTAGCCGCTTCAAGCCCGGTTTCTATTAGCTTGACGGCGTCCGCACTGATGGGGACATAAGCCCGCGAGTTTATTTTGCCTTCAGCCGGTTCATCTTGGGCTTTAGATAAGGCGGTATATAAAAGCTGGCAGGCAATGAGCGCCAGGATAATAAAATAAACCTTTAGCGGTTTTTTCATATACAAAATATACGAATGATAAACCTGTTTCGTTGGCGGTATTATAAGAAAAGATGATGAAACCGTCAAATCAAAACATGGTAATAGTAATATCGAGCATCTTTTTTATCTAATAAAAAACGGACGGTTTTGCTCCCGTCCGTTTATTGGTTTTTATCAAGAGTATTATTTTTTACGCACGTTCAAACGTTCCACTGCTTCCATAATGAAATTTAAAATGAGGTTTTGCAGGGCATATTCATCCGAAGCGTCTTTCTGTTTGCCGAAATGGCTCAATACATGCATTACCTGCCCTCCCGTTTTTTTACCCACGACATAGCCGTCATTCCCTCCTGTTGACGCTGAAGGCGCTATGGGTTGCCCGCCCGGCCCTGCCGCAAAGGTAATTGCAACGGCGCCGCTTTTCGGGTCGTCCGTTTTAAGGTCCTCTGAAACTATTAAGATGACCACTTCATTTGCTCTTAATACCTTAAGGTCGGGAGCATCTGCATCGATTTTCCATTTATTTTCTCCGATGCTCGTGCGCTTGACGGCTATTGTGCCGCTGCCGTCGTCGGCGGGGTTATCGTTTGAGCCTGCAGCAGGTTTGGGCTTGTCAAAGACATCTTTAAGATAAGGGTGGGTTGTTTGCCCTGGTGCCGGGAAAATACCCACGTTCTTTTCAGCCGGGTAATATTTTGTATGTCCCACCACGCCTTTCCAGGCGCGTTCGACCACTTCTTCCAGAACCCAGTCCTCGCTGAAGAAATAACCGCCGTTAGCGACGAAATTCCTGATTTTCTCAACGCCTTTTTGGCTCAACATATTAGCGAAAGGGGTGTGCTTATCGCAACCGGCACAGGTAACGCTGCGCAGTCCGCCTTTCTGGTCCGAAGCCTGGCAGGTCGGGCAGACACAATGCTCACGGATATGGTTGCAGTTCATGATAACCACCCATTTGTCATCTATTTTATATGCCTCCGTATCGAATTCTGATTTCTTAACGACTGTATGCGGTATTTTCATCCGTTCAAGTATGCTTTGGATATGGTCATAATTATGGTCCCAGCCTTTTTCCATGGTTTTACCGATTCTTTCGCAACCGGGACAATCGCTGTTGATGACAATTATTTTGTCTTTGGGTATCCTGCGTATGCCTGCTTGGACGGCAACGGTTTTAAAATCCAGCGCTGTTCCCGTGCCTTCTCCTGTTACTTCCGGTTTTACGAAGAGCGCATCCTCATTATCGTTCATGTGTTTTTCCCACCATTTTTGGATATTCTCGGCGGTCCAGCCGATAGAGTTTCCTGCTAAGGCATGCAGGCTTTCAATGGTTTTCTTGGTTAAATCCTGGTCTTTTTGGCAGTCTTTGCTTTGCAGGAATTCAACCAAAAGAGCAATAGCGTTCTTGTTTTTGGTTAGCCCCAGGTTGATAACTGCTTGTTCGCGCAGGGCTCCGTTGCCTTTTTCAAGTAGTTTTTTGAAGAGTTTTACCAGCCCGTCTGAATTATTATCTTTTAAAACGGCCGTGATATCCCGGCTGACCGGCCTGGTTTTATTGGTAATAATATAATCGGCCAACTCCTCAAAAGCAGATACGTCGGTAAACAGGGGGAATCCTTTGACGACTTCCCAATATGCCTGAAACTGCGTATCCGCAGAAATTCTGCTCAGTTGTGAAATGAGTAATTTCATGGCTTTATCGTTATTGACTCCCGCTATATTCTTGACCGCGGCTCGTATTTTTTCTACGTCATTGTATTGAAGCGCCGAATTAAACCCGCTCTGCGCCTCGCTTAAAGCATCGGCCGCCTGCACAGGCTTTATCCCGAAAATAGCGATGGTAATGAGGATTAAAGCCGGTATGTAAAGACGTTTCATAAATACAATCTCCTTTCATAACCATTATATTATATCATAATACTCAATACATGTCAGCCTGTCAACTAATAAACGCCTCAAGGGCGAGGTTCTTCCCTTATATAATACAATCAAAACAGCCAAAAGTTTTGATAAAAATAATATTTTCGTTAAAATTACCGGAGGTCGTCCAGGCTCTTTTTAAGCTTGCCAAATTGCTCGGCCAGCGCGGCATTTTTTGCTTCTTCCTTGGCAAGGATTTCCGGAGGTGCGTTTTTCCTGAATTCGCGGTTGGATAGCTGTTGTTTGGAGCGGGTAAGCTGCTCCTCGGCTTTAGCCAGCTTATTTTGGAGCCGCTTCTTTTCCGCGTCTAAATTGATGATTCCTTCCAGGGGAACAAAAACCTCCACCTTGTATTTGCCTTCGCTTATAACTTCGGTCGCCGAGTGGTCGGGCTTTTTCGCCTTTACCTTGATATCCGTAGACGAGATATTGGCGATGTGTTCAATCATCTTGCGGTGCGTTTCGATAATGCCAGTCGTTCCCTTATCTGCCGTGGAAACGATGATGGAGAGCGCCTGCTTTTTATCGATATCCATTTTATTCCGGATATCGCGCACGGCGCGGATTATTTCCATGACCAGTTTCATCTCATCTTCGGCTTCTTTATAAATCAGTTTGGAATCGCTTTCCGGCCAGGGGGCAATCATCACGGATTCCGACCAGCCGCCTTTTTCCCGGAAATTCTGCCAGAGCTCCTCGGTGATATGCGGGATAAGCGGATGCAATAGCCGTAAGATAGTATTAAACAAATGGAGCAGATTGGATTTTAATGCCTTATCTCCGCCCGGCTCTTTGCTGTAAAGCCGCGGTTTTATCATTTCCAGGTACCAATCACAGACATCGCCCCAGAAGAAGTGGTAAACCGAATGCGCCGCCTGGCTGAATTCATAAGACTCCAGCGCTTTAGTATAATCGGCAATGGTCGAATTAAGCCGGCTTAAAATCCATTTGTCCTCGAAAGATAATGAGCAATTAGCAGGTAACAGTGAACATTGTTCATTGCTCATTGTCACTTCTTCACTAGTAGGCAGATTAGTCAGTATCAGTCTTGAGGCGTTCCAGAGCTTATTGCAGAAATTGCGGCCGGAGACATAAACCTCTTCGGAAAGGTTGATATCGCCGCCCAGCGGGATATTGGTCATGATGCCGAACCTTAAGGCGTCGGCGCTGTATTTGGTCATTAAATCTATCGGGTCGGGAGAGTTTCCGAGCGACTTGGAAAGTTTCCTGCCCTTGTCGTCCCGTGCGATTCCGTGGATATAAACATGCCTGAACGGGACATCTCCTCCGAATTCAATGCCCGCCATTATCATGCGCGAAACCCAGAAGAAAAGGATGTCTTTTCCGGAGTTAAGCCAGGCGGTCGGGTAGAAATATTTCAGTTCCGCTGTTTCCTTGGGCCAGCCGAATACCGCGAAAGGCCACAGCCACGAGGAAAACCAGGTGTCCAAAACATCCGGGTCTTGTGTGAGTTCCGTATTCCCGCACTTCGGGCATTTGGCGGGCTTATCTTTGCTTGCAATCGGAGGACATTGTTCCGATGTTTTATCCCGATGGTCATCGGGGCGTCGCTTCGCTCCGCAGTACCATATCGGGATTCTGTGTCCCCACCAGAGCTGTCTGGAGATGCACCAGTCGCGGATGTTGGTCATCCATTCCATGTAAACCTTATCCCATCTTTCCGGGAAGAATTTTACCCGGCCGTCTTTCACCGCCTGGATGGCCGGTTCGGCCAGCGGCTTCATCCTGACAAACCACTGGAGCGAGAGATATGGTTCTATCATAGTCTCGCAGCGGTAACAGTGCCCGACTGCGTGCATGTGCTTGTCTTTTTTATCGTATAAGCCCTGCGCTTCCAAATCCGCAATGACTTTCTTCCGCGCCTCGAATCGGTCCAGCCCTTTATAAGCCCCGGCGTTCTCGTTCATCTTGCCGTCCGGCCCGATGACCTTTATGAAAGCGAGATTATGCCGCTGTCCCATGGCGAAGTCGTTCGGGTCGTGTGCAGGCGTCACTTTCACCGCGCCCGAGCCGAATTCCGGATTGGTGAAGGAATCCGCGATTATCGGGATTTCCCGGTTTACCAGGGGGAGTATCACCGTTTTCCCGATTAAATCTTTATAGCGCTTGTCATCCGGATGGACGGCAACCGCGGTATCGCCCAGCATCGTTTCCGGGCGGGTGGTTGCGACCATTATTTGAGTAACATCCGCGTTCTTATCTTTCATCGGATACTTTATCCAGTAAAGCCCGCCTTCGATATCCCGGTGTTCCACTTCTTCATCGGAAAGCGCGGTCTGGCAGCGCGGGCACCAGTTGATAATGTAATCCCCCTGGTAAATCAATCCTTTTTTATAAAGCCGGATGAATACTTCCATCACCGCCTTGGAATAATCCTCATCCATGGTAAAGCGCAAGCGCGACCAGTCGCAGGAACAGCCGAGTCGCTTCAATTGCTGGATAATGGTATTGCCGTATTGTTCCTTCCATTTCCAGACCATTTCGACGAACTTCTCGCGCCCGATTTTATGGCGGCTGAGGTTTTCCTTGCGCAGGCTTTTCTCGACCGCGTTCTGGGTGGCGATGCCGGCGTGGTCTGTTCCCGGAATCCAGACGGTGTTATAACCCTGCATACGGCGGAAGCGCGTCATGATATCCTGCGGTGTTTCGTCCATCACGTGGCCCATATGGAGTATGCCGGTGACGTTGGGCGGGGGAATCACCACGGCGAAGGGCTTGTGCTGGGCATCGACCTTGCCGTGAAAATAGCCCTTTTCTTCCCAGAACTTATAGATGCGTTCTTCAACCGTTTGAGGATTATATACGGATTCCATATTTATTATTAAATCTTTTTACCGGGATGGAAGCCGATTTTCGGCTTAGGTTTCTCTTCTTCGGACATCAGCTGTCTAATGGCATCAAATACCGCCTTAAATTGGATATCATATTTCTTTTCCAGTTCTTCCAGCTTTTTGGCTAATTCTTTATGGGATGAAAGTATCCGGCGCAGCTTGACAAATGCTCTCATTATAGTAATATTAACCTGAATGGCGCGTTTGCTGTTTAAGATGCCGGAAAGCATTGCTACCCCCTGCTCTGTAAAAGCGTAAGGAAGGTATTTTGAATGAGAGCCTCTCTTTAAGGTGCCAAATTGGCACCTTAAAATTTGACGATATTCTTCCCTTGTTATTGTAAACATGAAATCAATTGGGAATCTTTCTATGTTTCTTTTAACCTGCCTTTTCAGTTGTCTTGTTTCCACTCCGTAAAGGCGTGCCAAGTCGTCATCTAATATAACTTTATGCCCACGTATAAATAAGATGGCATCTTCAATCCGCTCTACAGGAATTAGAGATGTTTCTTTCATGAATTTATCTGCTTTATCAGCTTAATCCGTGTACAATAAATTAAAGCTATGCTATAAAACTATCTTTTCCCTCGGCAGTCAATGAAAATAGGGTCTATTGTGGCTCGGTTTAGCTTGTTTTTTCATTATATTTAGTGTATAATAAATAAACGTGTTTCCAGACGTGATAAAGCCGATAATATTACTTTGATAGCTAAAAACTATGGCAAGATTGATTGACCTTTCGAAAGTCCGCAATATCGGCATCATGGCGCATATCGATGCCGGCAAGACCACCCTGACCGAGCGAATCATCTTCTTCACCGGCAAGTCGCACAAGATGGGCGAGGTGCACGACGGCGAATCCCAGATGGACTGGATGAAGCAGGAAAGGGAGCGCGGGATTACCATTACCGCGGCGGCGACCACCTGTTACTGGAACGACCACCGGATTAATATCATAGATACCCCTGGTCATGTGGATTTCACCGTGGAGGTCGAGCGGAGCCTGCGTATCCTGGACGGCGCGATTGCCGTATTCTGCGGGGTGGGCGGAGTGGAGCCACAATCAGAAGCCGTCTGGCGCCAGTCGGAAAAATATAACGTCCCCAAGATAGCCTTTGTCAATAAAATGGACCGCGTCGGCTCGGATTTCTTCGGCGTCCTTAAGACCATAGAGGAAGACCTCCAAGCCAACGCCATCCCGATGCAGATACCCATCGGCAAAGAGGATTCTTTCCGCGGGGTGGTTGACCTCGTGGAAATGAAGGCATATGTCTATGATAAGGATTCCGAGGACAAGGATTTCCGCGTGGAAGAGATTCCGGCGGATTATCTCGAACTCGCCCTGCAATACCATAATATCATGGTGGAAAAAGCGGTGGAGCTGGATGACACGCTTATGGAAAAGTTCCTTAACTCAAAGGATAAAATAACCGCAGCCGAACTTATCCCGGCTATCCGCAAAGGCACTATTGCCAACAAAATCGTGCCGGTCCTGTGCGGGACCGCGTTTAAGAATAAAGGCGTCAGGAAACTCCTCGACGCGATAACCATGTATCTGCCTTCGCCGATGGAGTTGCCAGCGGTTATCGGGCACCATCCGGACGACGCGGAGAAATCGATTTTCCGCTGCGCGGCGGATACGGAGCCGTTTTCCGCACTGGTTTTTAAGATACAGTCCGACCCGCATATCGGCAAGCTTATTTATTTGCGGGTTTATTCGGGACATCTTGAAACCGGTTCTTACATATACAATGCCACCAAGCGCCGCAAGGAGCGCATCGGCAGGATTCTCCAGATGCACGCCAACGAGCGCGAAATCATACCTGAAATATTTGCCGGTGATATTGCCGCGGTTATCGGGCTCGACCACGCCACGACCGGCGATACGCTCTGCGCTGACGAAGAGCAGTCGATTATACTGGAAGCCATCGAGTTCCCCGCGCCGGTTATCGCCATCAGCGTCCTTCCTAAAAGCCGTGCGGATAAGGATAAGCTGGGCAAAGCCCTTAACCGTCTGGCAGAGGAAGACCCGACCTTTACCGTCCACGTCGACCAGGAAACCGACGAAACCATCCTTTCCGGAATGGGCGAGCTGCATCTGGAAATAATCGTTGACCGCCTGAAAACCGAGTTTGATATAGAAGCCGAAATCGGGCATCCCAAAGTCGCTTACAAGGAAACAATTATTAAAGAAAGCCGGGAATCATATAAACATATCAAGCAGACCGGCGGCCATGGGCAGTATGCGCATGTCGAGCTGGTTATTTCCCCGGTCCAGGCGGGTGGCGGCTTTGAGTTCGAAAGCACCATCCACGGCGGCGCTATCCCAAGGGAATATATTCCGGCGGTGGAAAAAGGCGTGATAGAAGCCATGCAAAAAGGCGTCCTTGCCGGCTTCCCGGTGGTGGATGTCCGTGTGGAACTGGTGGACGGCTCTTTCCACGAAGTCGATTCATCCGACCTTGCCTTCCGCACCGCGGCGAAGGAATGTTTCAAGCGCGCCTTTAAGAAATCAATTCCGGTGCTCTTGGAGCCTTATATGTCGCTCGAAATAACCACGCCGAATGAATACATGGGCAGTATTGTCGGGCATATCTGTTCAAAGCGCGGCAAGGTATTGGGAATGGAGGCGCGGGGCGACCTGCAGATTATAGATGCCGAAGCGCCGCTGGGCGAGATGTTCGGATACGTCTCGACCTTGCGCACCTTAAGCAGCGGCCGGGCTAATTATTCCATGCATTTTGAAAAGTATATCCAGGTCCCCTTGGCAGTCGCGGAAGAAGTCATCAAAGAAAAGAACGCGAAATAAGCTTCTATCATCCTAAAACCTCATTTAATTGAGATACAAATCAATATAAGCGTTTTAGACTGCACCTAGGGGGAGGGGGGTGGGTTCCTAAGCGGTATTAAAAATCTACCTTAGCTGTGCCAAAAAACTGCTTTATATGTGCCAAAAATCCTCCTCTACTGTGCGCAAAATATTCCTATGCTGTGCGAAAAATCTATCTTAGCTGTGCCAAAAATCTTCCCGCGCTGTGCTTAAAATCATCCTACACTGTGCTTAAAATACTCCTATACTGTGCCAAAAATCTTCCTCAGCTGTGCCAAAAGTATTCCTATGCTGTGCTTAAAATCTTCCTTATAGGTGCTAAAAATCTACCTCTGATGTGCGAAAAAGATAGGCGTGAAAATTAAAGCTCGTTAGGTGTGGAGACTGTTCCCTTTATGATTACTCAGCGTTAGTTATAGATGCTTGAATGGTAAACATTATTGGTTCAAATTCATAAATTTCCCATAATATCAAAATGATAGTTTCGTTTAGCTTTCTTAATGACCATGCGATTCTTTCGATTAAAGTGGTGGTTGATAGTATTGTAATTTGCGTCATGAATTCCCGAAACAAGAAAGTTAATTTTCTGATTGAAGACACAAATGATTTAATTGTGGCACTATCTAATTTCTTATGTGTCTGTAGACTTTTCTGGATTACTGAAACATTTTTAGTATCAATTATATAAGATTTATCTTTCCCTCTTAAATTTAGATAGTTCTTTTTGTCAAGAACAAATTCCTTCAACTGTGTTGAATATAACACATAATCTAACTCGACATAATCCTTTAAAACCTCGCAAATTGTTTGTTTGATATCCTCTAAACATCCCGCCGGATCGCTTGGGCTTAGGGAAAACAATGTGTCGCTCCATTTGTCCGCAGCATAATTTTCCTTCTTTGCGTTCTTAATTAGTCGTTCAAATTTCTTTATATGATAAACAATATGAGTTAATAACGAAGATATGTTTTCTGCCCATATATTACATTCAGCCGGGCTTAACAAATCAGAAGCTTTTTTCGGTTCTAGCGAAAATATATTTTTGATGTTTGTTTGAATTTTAATTTGCAATCTTCTGAAATCGTTTTTACTCATATTATTATTTCTTATTGCAAACTGTTCTTAATTGTTTCTTTTTCCTTGTGTTCTCTGTGCCCTCTGTGGTTATATTGGTTTTATCTTACGCTTTTAAGAAATTTCTGCAATCTTTTCATTCCTTCTGCCAGGTTTGGCATGGAATTGGCATAGGAAAACCTGATGTTCCGGTTACTGCCGAAGGCGTCCCCAGGCACTACCGCGATATGCGCCCGCGTCAGCAACAATTCGCAGAGTTTTACCGAATCGGGAATCGTATTTCCTTCATAGGTCTTGCCGAATAGTTTGGAGACATTCGGGAAGGCGTAAAAAGCCCCTTCCGGCTGGTGGCATTTTAAGTGGGGCATTGCGTTAAGCGCTTTGTAGAGATAACTGCACCGCTTGGCGAATTCCTGCTTCATCTTCCGGACAAACGGCTCGCCTTTCTGGTATGCCGTCACCGCCGCATACTGGGCAATCGAGGTCGGGTTGGAGGTGATGTGCCCCTGCATCTGGGCCATCAGGGAAATGAGATACGCCGGCCCGGCGGCAAATCCGATTCGCCAGCCGGTCATGGCATAGGATTTGGAAACGCCGTTAATCACCACGGTCAGGTCTTTAATCTTATTGTTAAACGAGGCGATGGAGACATGCTTGGCATTGCCGTAAATAAGTTTTTCGTAGATTTCGTCGGAGATGACAAAGAAATTCTTCTTAACGGCAAGCTCGGCAATGGCTTTTAGCTCCTTGGGCTCGATAACCGCGCCGGTCGGGTTGTTGGGGCTGTTGATGATGATTACCTTTGTCCGGCGGGTAACCTTGGCGGCGACATCCTTTGCCTTCAGGCGGAATCCGTTGGCTTCGTAAGTCGGCACAAAGACGCATTTGGCTTCGCTCACCTTGATTTGTTCCGGATAGCTTACCCAGTAAGGAGTCGGAACGAGCACCTCGTCTTTCGGGTTGCAGATTGCCTGTATGGCGTTGAAAATGGCGTGCTTGGCGCCTGCCGAGACGATTATTTCCGAAGGGAGATAAGTGAGGTCGTTATCTGCTTTCAGCTTTTCTATGATGGCTTTTTTAAGCGCCGGGATGCCGCTGGTTGGGGTGTATTTGGTAAAGCCCTTGTTCAATGCTTCTATAGCAGACTGCTTGACGATATCCGGCGTATCGAAATCCGGCTCGCCTACCGAGAAATCTATGATATTGATTCCGTCTGCCTGCATCTGTTTTGCCTTGGCGGAAATACCCAGCGTCACCGATTCGGTTAGCGCGCTTATTCTGTGGGAGAGAATCATATGCTTGCTCCTTTGTTATAGTTAATTAGTTGATTAGTGAATTAGTTAATTAGTTTTAAATACAGTTAATTAGTAAACTAGTTAATTAGAGAAGTAGTTATTCCTTTCGTAAAGATTTAATGTAGCTACTGATGCCTTTGCCCAAACCTTCATAAGATTTATCCATCCTTGAGAAGGTTTCTTCCGGGATATATTTTCTTCCCAAAGCAACCCTTAGGTGGCTTCTGGTTTCTTCCGCTTCGCCCCGAGCTGTATAAAGGACGCGGATTTTATCCGCAAAGTAATACCGGCCGTGGGATTCCGCAATATTAGCGATAACGGAATTAGCCGAGTTTCTCAGCTGGGTGGTCAAGCTGTATAATTCTTCTTTGGGGAAACGGCTTGTTATATCATAGACATTCATTAATAAGTCATAGCCGTTTTGCCATATCTTTAAGTCGTAAAACGATCCGGCCATAATCCCTCTTAATTAACTATTTAACTAATCACTAATTAACTTCCTAAGCCTATTCTCGATTATCATGTCATCCGTAAAGTTATTCATTAATAGTTCTTTTGGAGAGACGCCTTTTAAAGCTTCAGCAGGAAGGAGTCCGATAAGTTCACTTTCCATTACGGAGGTTCCGAGTTTTTCGGCCTCTTTTTTTACCGCTTCGAATACGGTTTTCAATCCGGTCCTTTTGTAGTTTACGAGGTTCATGGTTACCTGCGCGATCTTTTTATCATCAAGGAATATGCCCAGAGCACGGACCGCGGGCAGTCCGCCGCTTGATTCGCGGATGGTTTTGGCTATTTTCTTGGCTATTTTTACGTCAGAGGTGTTGAGATTGATATTATAAGCAATCAGGAAAACCCTGGCGCCGACCACGGTTGCACCGGCAGTCGAATGTATCTTCTCCGGCCCGAAATCAGGTTTCCTTTCCGGTTTCTTGCCGATTTCCTCGCGGATTCCTTCAAACTCGCCCTGCCGGATATAAGCTAAACTCTTGCGTTCCGGAACCGTTGCCGCTTCTTCATATAGGTAAATGGGAATCTGGAGTTTGTCGGCGATTTCTTTGCCGAGCTCTTTGGCAAGCTTGACGCAATCCGCCATGGTATTGCCTTCAAGCGGGATAAAAGGGATGACGTCCGTCGCGCCCATCCTGGGGTGTTCGCCTTCGTGCTTGTTGAGGTCAATCAATTCCATGGCCTTTTGGGCGGCGGCAAAGGCGGCCTGTTTTACGGCAGTTGCTTCGCCCACGAATGTCACGACCGAGCGGTTATGGCTTTTATCCATCTCGCGGTCCAAGAGAGTAACGCCTTTGATTGATGTTATCGCTGAAATGATTTTATCGAGTACTTCGGGACGCCTACCTTCGCTGAAATTCGGAACACATTCTATCATTATGACCCTTTCTATTTATCAGTTCTATAAGTAAACCGTCACCATGGTCCAGAATGGATTCCCGCTTTCGCGGGAATGACAACATTACGTATTTTTTATCTCCGCATGGCATTCGGGACATTCTGAGACATTCTCGCTGACCAGCATCCCGCATTTGGGGCAGTTGATAAAGGTTTTCCCGCAGGGCTTACAGAAAGCGGATTTCTTATCCACAGGGCTATTGCAATACGGGCAGGCGCATTCCTCGGCATGCCCTTCCTCTTCCGCGGCGTGTTTTACGGCAGCCTCTGCTTCTTTCTTGGGCTTGCCTTTATTAAGATAGTTTTCAATCGCTTTGTGGAGCGCGTCCGCGCCGAGATTAGAGCAGTGCATTTTCTGGGGAGGGAGCCCGCCCAGCTTTTCGGCGATGGATTTGCGGGTGATTTGCAGGGCTTCGTCGATGGTCTTGCCTTTAGCCATTTCGCTTGTCATGCTGGAAACGGCAATCGCCGCGCCGCAGCCGAAGGTCTTAAACTTGACATCGACGAGTTTCTTGTCTTTCACCTTGATGTAGAAGGTCATCATATCGCCGCAGACCGGGTTGCCGACCTCGCCGATGCCGTCCGCATCCGGTATTTCGCCGACGTTTCGCGGATTCCTGAAATGTTCCATTACTTCTTCTGTGTATCCTGTTGCCATACTTTCCTCCTTAATTAAAGTCTATAAGGCTAAGAGTCTAAGAGGCTAAGAGTTAATATTAGTCTCATAGGCTTTTAGCCTCTTAGGCTTCCTTTCCCATTTTATACGCATCTTTCAGCGCGGTCGGGTGTTTGGTTATATTATCTTTATATTTAGCCAAGCCGATTAGGAGTTGTCCGCTATACTTGGCATCAAGCGCGTCAAAGAAATACTTGACTGTCAGCTTGGCGCCGTCAAATACCTTTTTCCCTTTCGTCGCCGCAGTGGATATAAAGTATCCCTTCCGTTTGGAGCTTGGAGCTTGGAGCTTGGAGCTTCGGGTTTCAATGATGTATTTCCGCGCCCAAAACGCCTGGCATCTATCCACCAATGCCTTTGCCTGGGCGGTTAATCCGTAAAAGAATATGGGCGAGGCAAGCGCAATCACATCTGCTTTTTCTATATCTTTATAAAGTCCTGTCATTTCGTCTTTAATACTGCAATTGCCGGTTTTCATGCAGGCGTAGTATTCCATGCAGGGAGTGATTTTCATCTTGCCGAGGAACACTTTCTGTATTTGGGCGCCTTTGGCTTTAGCGCCTTTAAGGAATTCATCCAGCAATTGCTGTGTGTTCCCGTTCTTCCTTGGGCTTCCGTAAATTCCCAATATTTTCATTATAATCTTGCCACTAAGGCATCCCGTTCCTTTCGTCAGGGACTCCCTATAATTGGGTATCCCCGAAGTAAAGCTGAGCGGGGTCAAGACACTAAGATTATTTTTTAGCAGAATTAAATATAGCTAATGCTTTTTTCACATCGGCTTTTTCGTGTATAATCGCCTGAAGCGCTTTTGCCATGGCGACCGGCTGCGGGCTTTGCCAGATGTTCCTGCCCAGGTTTACGCCTATGGCGCCTTTTTGCATGCCGTCATAGACGAATTCCAGCACCTCTTTTTCCGTCTCGCATTGCGGGCCACCCGCCATAACTACCGGGACCGGGCAGCCGTTGACCACTTTATCAAAGTCTTTGCACCAATAGGTCTTGACCACCCGCGCGCCTAATTCCGCGGCAACGCGGCAGCAAAGCGCCAGATACCGCGCTTCCCGTTTTTCCAGTTCCTTGCCCACGGCGGTCACTGCCATTACCGGGATGCCGTATCGCTCGCAATCGTCCACGAGTTTGGCGAGATTAAGAAGAGATTCCTTTTCGTAATCGCTCCCGATAAATACGGATATGCCGACTGCCGTGGCATTAAGCCGGATGATTTCTTCAATTGAGGTGATAAGCCCTTCATTTGCCAGGTCTTTGCCGACCATGGTCGCGCCGCCGGAAACGCGAAGGATAATCGGTTTCGCCTTGACCGCATCGATGCTTGCGCGTAGAACCCCTCTGGTAACAAACAAGGCGTCGCAATAGGGGAGGAGCGGCTTGGCGGTCTCGTCCGGCTTTTCCAAGCACCTGGTCGGTCCCTGGAAATATCCGTGGTCTATCGGCAAGAAGAAACAATGTCCGTCAGGCTGGATAAGCTGGCTTAACCTGTTTTTCGTTCCCCAATCCATATGTCCTCCTTTTAAAAGCACCAAATTCCAAATCACAAATTCCAATTTGGATATTGGAGTTTAGCATCTTTATCTATGTGGTTCAATAATTATTTTAATAGATTTATCCGGGCGGGCAGTGAGCTGGAATCCTTTGACCGTATCTTTTAATCCAAAGCGGTGGGTAATCATATCCTTGACAGCGACTTTCTTGGAGCGGATTAATTCCATGGCGTCAAGATGGTCTTTTTCGCTTCCCGCATAGGAAGAGGTCATGGTGACTTCGTTCCTCCAGAAGAGTTTGTTTATCGGGACGGTGATTTCCTCATCATTGGTCGGGGCGAAGAAGAGAATCGTCCCCCCCCGTTCCACTGATTCCAACGCCTGCTTTACCGCGCTTGTCGCGCCGGCGCAAAGGATAACCAAATCAGCCAGACGGCCGTCATTATTCTTTTGTAACATGGCAGGTGAGTATTCGGTCGATTTTACGGCAAAATCCGCTCCGAACTTCTTTGCCGAATCCAGCCGGAAATCGTCAATATCCGTGGCAAATATCTTGCCCGCTCCCAAGGCGCGCGCGCATTTTATATGTAAGAGCCCGGCGATTCCGCTTCCGATGACAAGCACGCTTTGCCCCTTTTTAATATTTGCCTGTCTTTGCCCGCGCAGGACGCATGCCAAAGGCTCGGTAAAAGTGGCTTCTTCGAAAGAGATGCCCTCCGGTATCTTAAAGACACCTCGCTCGACATTTATTGCCGGCAGGCGAACGTATTCGGCAAATCCGCCCGGATGGAAATTAGTTTGTCTTAAAGTATCGCAGGTTGTGTGGTGGCCGCTTTGGCAATAATGGCAGGTATTGCAGGGAACGTGGTGCGCGGCGACGATGCGGTCTCCTTTTTTATACTTGGTCACGCCTTGTCCGATTTCATCCACAACGCCGGCGACCTCGTGCCCTAAAACCAGCGGTGCCTTTTTTATGCGGTACCATTCCATAACATCGCTTCCGCAGATACCGCTTGCCTCTATCCGCATAACGAGTTCCCCTTTGCCCGCCTGTGGTTTGGGTTGTTCCTCGATACGGATATCTTTATTATTGTAGTACATTGCCACGCGCATTTTAATTACCTCTTGGCTTTTAATAATCTGGTAAGAAATGTTATATTGGAACTGTCTTCCAGCATGGAGGCATAGCGCAGGCATTCTTCTATGGTTTGGCCGACGGTAAAGGTACCGTGTCCGCGTACTATTGCCATCGGATGGGTTTTTAGTGCTTTAACCAGCGCCTTTTCCATTTCCTTGGAACCGGTGGCGTGTTTTAAGACAAGAACCGGGACCGGCTTCCTGAAAAAGAGCTTCCCTTCCACGGTAATCGGCGGGACTGATTTCATTATAAGCGAAAGCGCGATGGTCTTGGGCGGATGCATGTGCAGAACCGCTTTTGCCGGGGTATTTCTCAGTATCGCCCGGTGGGAATTTAGCTCCACGGAGGCTTTGTTATCAGCAGGGCTTTCCTTGTTCAAGGGCACTTCAACGATATCTTTATCCTCCAAAAAACCGAGCATGGCAGCGCGGCGGTTAATCAGTATTTTATCGCCCACCCGGACGGAGATATTGCCGCTGTGGGTGTTGTTATAGCCCAGTTCGTAGGTGATACGCCCGATTCGCCTAAATTCTTTGAGGATGGATTGGTATTTTGATGAAGGCATATTAATTTATGAATTAGTCCCTTTCGCAAGCTTCAGGGATAAGAAACTCTAAAGCTCATCCGCCTTTAAAGAGGCGTCTTCGCTAAGAGTTTCTAATGGGCCCAGTAGGGTTCGAACCTACGACCAACGGATTATGAGTCCGCTGCTCTACCGCTGAGCTATGGGCCCTCAATAATAGTGGTGTTTATATCATTAGATTTTATCAGAGTCAATAAAATTATCCTTGCATCAATCGGAGGGTAATTTATCAGGCAGGATTGAATTATCCAATTGGATGTGGTGTTTCCAATTTAATGGGAACTGTCCTAAAATAATTTCTATAGGTATTTGCGTTAGTTCACGGTTTGTTTGCGGTTCGATAACGGTTAGCTTATGGGGACCCGTCCATAAGAACTTGCTGATATGACCGCTTTTTTCCAGCTTTTCAGGTTCCTTGCCGTCTACTTTAATCAGGATGTCGTAGTCTGCGGAATTAGAGATATCAAAGTAAACCAAAGGCCGATACCAGCCGCCGGCCATAGCCCAACTGGCGGCAAGAGAGGTTACCAAAAGGAATCCCAAAAGCCCCGGCAAAAGTTCGCCTTTTTCCGAAGTGAAAATAAACAACCTAATGCTGCGCGCTAATAGCAATAACAGTATAAACATAATGAGCGAGACTATTATCCAGGCGTCTTCCCATAAAAGCGCAAAGAAGAATGAAACAACGCCTGTTCCTATCAATAGTCCGATGAATAAAAGAATCCGTTTAAGCAGTGATTTTTTAGGATGGAACGGTATAGGTAATGTTTTTTGCCCGGTTTGCGGTTGTTGGGTTGGCGGCAGTTCCTGAGGAGGCGGGTTTTTAAGGTGCTCTTCCGTTATATTCCACGAATCTATGCCGGATTTTGGGAAATATAAGTGGAAAACAGACAGGAATTTTTCCACGGCGACGCTGCCAGAAAGATGGGGCAGTCCGCTATTGTACCTTTCCGCATCGTAAAGCAGCTGTTTTGTTTCTTCTGCCCGGGCCGGGATTGATTCCGTGAACTGTTCGCCGTTTTGAAGCGTCAGGTTTACCAGCACATGCCCGTCTTTAATCGTATTCTCAAAAAGCTCTTTCGTCTCCGGATTGGAGATATCCAGCGCATAATGGAAACTATAAGGAGTGGACTGGTCGTAGATACTGACAAAACAGGCAATAACCGCGCCTTCGGGCAAGCAGAATAACCTGAAGTTGATTGCGATTTCAACCCCTTTAAACGGGCGAAATTCCGGATTGGAACTTACGGGATTAAATGTCAGTAATTTCTGGGTCGTCGCCATGGTTTTTTATATTAAAGAGGATATTGTAATATCAGCCGGCAGATTACGCAAGAAAAAGGTGGTTTGGATAAAATAACATTTTTATCATTATAACTTGACAAAGCGTAAATAACGGGTTATACTAAATAGTTTCCGTTATTACAGGCTTTTAGTCCTTATTATAAGGAGATATAACTCCATAATGGGACAATTAATTCCCGAAGAACGCATCCTGGAAGTTCAGCAGGCGAATGACATCGTAGATATTATATCCGAATACCTACCTCTTAGAAAATCAGGCTCCGGTTACAAGGCTTTATGCCCGTTCCACGACGAAAAGACCCCTTCGTTTTTAGTGTCGCCCGCAAAGCAGATTTACCATTGTTTCGGGTGCCATAAAGGGGGAAATGTTTTTACCTTTGTCATGGCGTTCGAGAAGGTGAATTTTATCGAGGCGGTCAAGATACTGGCCGAGAAAAGCGGGATAAGATTGATCACCAATCCGACCCCGCAGGAAGATTATAACGAGAAGAAAAGGGCGACTTACCTTAAAATAAACCACTGGGCGACGGATTATTTCCACAAGAAATTAAGCGGTTCGGATGAAGGGGAAGCCGCCCGCGCCTATCTTGCCAAAAGGGGGTTTAAACAGGGGACTATCGGCAGGTTTCTTTTGGGTTACGCGCCCGAAGGGTGGGATAATCTGCTTAGGGCTTCCAGGCAGGATAAAATTAAGGAAGATCATCTGGCGGAGCTGGGCCTGATATTGCCGCGCAAGGAGAGGGAAGGATATTACGACCGCTTCAGGAACCGTCTGATGTTCCCGATATTCAACAGCCGCGACCGGGTGGTCGGCTTCGGCGGACGTGCTTTGGATGATACCGAGCCGGTTTACCTGAATTCTCCGGAGAGTGCTATTTTCAGCAAAGGCAAGACTCTATACGGACTGAATTTCGCCAAGGAAAGCGCGGATAAAAAGGGGCTTTTGTGCATCGTAGAAGGTTATACGGACGTGATGATGGCACACCAGGCGGGACTGGAATGGGTGGTGGCGACTTTGGGGACTGCTTTGACCGAACACCACATAAAACTCCTTCGGCGTTTTGTCAATAAGGTGGTTTTGGTTTACGATGCCGATATCGCCGGAGAAAAAGCCTCGGCGCGGACGCTTGATATGTTTTTGTCCGAGGAGCTGGATTTGAATATCGCTGAATTGCCCAAGGGGCTCGACCCTTACGATTGCATCGTCCAGAAAGGCGCGAATGTCTTTGCCAGGGCGATAGACCAGGCAAAGGATTTATTCAGCTACCGGATGGCGTCTATCAGGAATAAGTATGATTTAAACAACCTTGATGAGAAGGCGAAAGCGATTGACGAGGTGCTGGAGATGCTTTCACTGATTCCTAATATCGTCAAAAGGAATTTATTGATTAAGCGTCTGGCCGAAGAAACCCAGACCAAGGAGAATGTCTTGCGTCTGCGTTTGGCCGAACGGGAGAAACAGAAGAAATTCGCCTATGCTCCGGCGCCCAAAGAAACCGCGGTGCGAAAGACAAACTCAGCCGGGGTGATGGCGCTTAGGAATATTATTGAGATGATGATTATCAACAACGACACTATTAACAAAATCCGGAAGAACCTGATATCGGAGGATTTTTCCTCCCCTCCTTATGTGAGGATTATTACAGAGATTTTCCGGGTTTATGATAAATACGGTAAGGTTGAACTGGATACGCTTTTGTCTGTTTTGTCTGATGACCCGGCTTGCGTCAACGAGGTGATCGAAGTGACGGAACGCAATATCATCAGCGACAAAGAGGCCTGCCGGGAACACTTGGATGAACAGATTGAATTCTTCAGCAAACAGCGAAGGCAGAGCAAAGAAATTCCTTTATTAAAGAAGGAATTGAAGGAAACTTTGTGCAAAGGCGACGATGAAAGTTTCCGCAACGCCCAGAAAAAATACCTGGAGTTGAGGAAATCCTTGCTTCATAAAGTGAGGAGTAAATAATGACAAAAATAAATAATGATTTAAAACAACTTATAGAAAGCGGCAAGAAACGCGGGTTTCTTACCTACGACGAAATCAATAAAGTTCTTCCGGCTGATATGATTTCCCAGGATAAGCTTGATAAGCTTTTGACCATGATTGACGACCAGGGAATCGAGTTGGTTGACGAGGAACGTCCTTTTGAGCATGATATAACGGAAGAGCCGGCTAAAGGGGAAGACGGGGATAGCGTGACGGAAAGTGCGATACCTGAGGAAAAGGTTTCCCATATTGATGATCCGGTCCGGCTTTACCTTACCCAGATGGGCGAAATTCCTTTACTTTCCCGTGTGGAGGAGTTGATTCTGGCTAAGAAGATAGAATCCACGCGTAAGAGGTATCGTGAAAAGGTGTTGGAATCACCGGTGGCGATAATGGAAACTATTAAAGTCCTGGAAGATGTACGTGACGGGAATATCGCATACGACAGGACACTTCGGGCAGAAGCCGCGATAGACCTATCCAAAGTCAGCATCATAAAAAGGCTTCCCAGGATTATTACTAAGCTGAAAGAATTTTTAAAAGAAGCACAGGATAGTTACAGTATTCTTGCCAATAACAGTCTTGCCGGTAAAAAGAAAGAAGCTGTAGCCAGAAAGGTTTCGGGCATTCAGGCGAAATGGGTGAAAATAACCGAGGATCTTAATGTCCAGACAAAGAAAATCAATCCTGTAGTTGACAGGTTGAAAGATATTTCGAAAAGGTTCAGCGGTATAATGAAAGAGCTGGATATCATCAGGAAATCGGCGAAGAATAAATCTCGTTTGAACGAGTTGAACCAAGAACTTTTCGGTTTAAAGTTGCTGGTCTTTGAGGATGACAACGACCTGAAAGCACGGTTAAAGGAGATAAGCCGCCGGGTGCAGGAATACGAAATGGCTAAAAGGAAATTGTCCAGCGCCAACTTGAGATTGGTGGTAAGCATTGCCAAAAAATACCGCAACAGGGGTTTAAGTTTTCTTGATTTAATCCAGGAGGGTAATACCGGTTTGATGCGTGCCGTGGAAAAATACGAATACAGGCGCGGGTATAAATTTTCAACCTATGCTACCTGGTGGATACGGCAGGCCATTACCAGGGCGATTGCCGACCAGTCCCGGACAATCAGGATTCCGGTGCACATGGTCGAAACGATGAGCCGTCTTAAAAATACCGCCAAGAAATTACTTCAGGAAAAAGGGCGCGAGCCGACCGTGGAAGAAATATCGGAAAATTCCCATATCCCTCTGGACGAGACGAAAAGGGTGCTTAAGATTTCGCGTTATCCCGTTTCGCTGGATAAGCCCATCGGCTACTCGGAAGACGGCCAGGTTGGGGATTTTATTGAAGACCGCCGTGTTCAATCGCCTCTTAAAGCGGCAACTCAGGATATGCTTAGGGAACGCTTGAATGATGTCCTTAACTCGCTTTCTTTCCGTGAACGGGAAATAGTAAAGCTTCGTTACGGCATAGAAACAGGATATGCTTATACCCTGGAAGAGGTCGGCAAGATATTTAACGTGACGCGAGAAAGAATCAGGCAGATAGAAGCCAAGGCGCTGAGGAAATTACAGCATCCTATCCGAAGCCGTAAATTAATTAATTTCTTAGAGAAAACAGGTGCAAAAGAAGAATGATAAACGATACGATTAAAGTACTGACGGATTTACAGGAAATTGATGTAAAAATTCATGCACTGGAAGAGGAAAAAAGGAAAAAACCATTGGTTCTGGGGGAAGAAGATAAAGCGGTTAATACCCTGAAGGAAAAATTAGCCTTACTTCAAAACAGCCACAAGGATTCAAGGAAAGAGATAGACCAGAAAGAACTGGCGCTTAAGGAAAAAGAGGAAAAAGTCGTCAAGTTAAACGTCCAGCTGAATACCATTAAGACCAATAAAGAATATTCAACCATCCTGAACGAAATCAGCTCCGTTAAGGCTGATATGAGTGTTTTGGAAGACGAAATCCTTGGTTCCTTTTCTCGTGCCGAACAAATACAGAAGGATGCGGAAAGTGTCCAGAAGGAGTTGGATATTGCCCTGAAGAAGCGTAATGAGGTGGCAAAAGAAGTTGATACGGCGGTGGCTGAAGTCAATAAAGCGCTCGAAGAATTATACGTAAAAAGAAGCGAGTTTGCGGAAAAAGTTCCTTCCGGATTTATGACTATTTACGAGAAAATAATCGCCCATACAACTAATAAAACCGCTTTAGCACAGGTGATAGAAGATGTTTGCCAGGGGTGCTTCATGGATGTTTCCCCCCAAGAAATTAACGAGTTGATGAGGGGCAAGGAGATTATCCGTTGCCGTTCTTGTTCCCGGATTTTGTACCTGTAAGAAAAGGTGATTAACTTTTCTTGCAGCGTAGGAGCGTTGCATTTTCGCCCCTGAATACCTTAGCACCTTCCTGTGTTTTTAAGGTGATCCCTTTGTGAAGGTCAATATCGATTACTTTTCCTTCCACTGTTTTACCTTCAACTTCTAGGGCGATCTCTGCGCCGATGATTCCGGACATATTTTTCCAGGCATCCGATATTTCATTTTCCTGCTTACTAAGCACTTTTTGGTACCAGTTATCAAGATACATTAAAAATTGGCGGAAAATGTCCTTCTGGTTTATTAAAGCGCCTGTTTCCATATATAATGAAGTGACTATTTGGTTTAAATCAGCCGGGATTTCTTCGCTCTTCATGTTAATATTAAACCCGATGCCTAAAATCATGGCTTCTGGTTTGCTAGCGATACACTTGGTTTCCACGATAATGCCGGCTATTTTTCGCTCATTAATAATGACGTCATTGGGCCACCTGATTTTGGCGTCAAGCTGGAATTTGTCTTTTAATAATTTACAAATGGCAATTGCTCCGATGACCATCAATAAGGATGATTTTTCTATGGGCATATCCGGTTTTAAAATGACAGATGCCCAGATACCGGCGTCTTTGGGTGCATGCCAGGAACGATTGAATCGTCCCCTGCCTTTCAACTGTTCATCGGCAAAGATAACCGTTCCCTCCGGGCTGCCTCTTGAAACTTCCAGCCAGGCAAGGTCGTTAGTGGAGGTAACCTTTTTGAAACAACGTATCTGCCGCCCGATTGTCTTAACAGGCAAATTTTCAAACCAGGTTTCTTCTAACATAGTTATCTTTAGCGGCTTATTTCTGGTATATAAAAGGAACAATTATTGTTAATGAAGGCATATCCACTTTTTTAGAAATATCCGGGAAGGGAGCGGCCGCTTTGACAGTTTCAAGCGCGGCCATATCAAGGATGGGGAAATCGGAATGATTGGTTATTTCGGCATCCAGAATCTCGCCCTTGGGGTTGACCGTTATTTTTACGGTGACTTTGCCGGAAAGTTTTTGCCTCTTAGCTTCTTCTGGGACAAAATATTTCGCCTGTATTTGCTCCTGCACCCTTTTTAGGTAGGGTTTATTCTCTCCGGCCAGGCGCAATCTTAATTCCGGCGTTAAGTTGCTTCTATCGTAGAATTCTTCCAGTTCTTTCAGTTTTTGCTGGGCTTGTTCCGGCGTAAGAGTAGAGTGAATGGTTTCTTCAGGCTTTGCATACGGTTCATCCTTTTGTTCAATAGGCTTTATTTCTTCAGGCAAGACAGATATGTTTTTTTCTGACACATCTTTTTCTTCAGTTTGAGGAGGAGTTTCCGGTGGCTTTGCTTCCGGATTATCGGGTGTTACCTTAGGGGCGTCCTGCGGCGGTTCCGGCTGCTCTGATTTCAGATTGTTCGGCTGTGCCCGCAGTTCTTCGAAGATAAAATCAAGGTCGCGGGAGGTGTATTGGTAAGGCTTGCTGAAACTTAATGCAGGCAGTATTATTAAAACTACCAGATGAAAGGCTACAGAAATAATTAAAGTGAGTTTTATCCCGGAAATCTTTCTTGTTTCAACGGCCATAACTATTCGCTATCAACCGGATACTGGGGACCGTAAAACATTCCCTGCTCAATAAGGTCTGATTTTTTCTTGCTGTCGGATTTTTTATGGTCGCGTTCCACTATGTTGGTAAGATATAACTGGAAGACAGGAGGTTCTTTTACCTCGACGATTTCCTGAAACCTCATGTGTATCATTTCTTGGATTTTTGCGGTTACTTCCTGGACATTAGTCCCTTCCCAGGCGGAATAATAGGCGGTAATCACTATCGGTTTCGCTTCAGATTTTTTGTCCTTCCTGATGCGGATGTGGATATCGTGCACCTCGGCCAGTTTCTTTACCGCCCGGCGCAGGGAATTTTCTATTGCCGAGAGTGAAATGGAGAATTCACCGCTTGCCACATTCAGTTTTATATGGGTTGCATATTGGCGGACAAACAAGTGGCTCAAGAAATAAAGCAGGTTAAAAAGGACAATATATACGGTCAATAATAAAGCGACCATTCGCACCGATGGGTTGGTATTGATTTGGTCGATAAAATTACCAATCATTACGATATTGATGATATCAGATGCCCAGGCAAATCCGATTACTCCGAATCCAACCGCTACCAGCCAGTTCGTCAAACGGAGAATATATCCGATTACTTTCATATAAAAACTCCTTATAAGAACGACCTTTGTATTCTATATAAAAGGTATCGTTTTGTAAAGTAATTATTGGAGCAGTTTTTTAATTACCCCGTCAAAAAGGTTGTTCGGGATTCCCTGCAAGATAATAGCGGATTTTCCGTTCTGATAAACCGCATCGGATGTTTTGCCGTAATCGTAGCGCCGGGTGTTATCCGCAATTACGGGGTCAATTTGCTCCTCAATAGAAGCTTCTATAAACAAACTCATCCCTTCGGCGAATTCCTTGGCGTCTTTTTCTGTATCCCAAGACGTGCTCCATATGGTAAATCCAGTTTTTTCCTTGGGATTAAATAGTTCGATATAAGTATCGCCGCCCCAGCCGATGGAATATCTTTCAGCCGCCGGTCCTGTTTTGGGGTTGGAAAGGAACTGTAGTAAAACAACGAATTCTCCTTGAGTGTCCGGTTTGGATTGCTTCCAGCTTTCTCCTAAGAGCGGTAATAAATCCGGTATTTCGATTGTTACAGGCAGGTCTTGGCCTTCAAGGTATTTTTCCGGATGGAGTACTTGTTCGGTTGATTTAGGGAAGTTTTCATAGAGCTTATTAACGCCTTCCCACCCTTCGATCTCTTTTATTGCTTTAATGAACTTTGCCCCGATGGAATAATTGTAAAGCGACAAAACAGACTGGACCATTTTGGGGCCGAAATCAGAATCGTTCTTAGCGCTTTTCCATGGGGGCGGCATTTCAAGCATTTTTCCCATGCGGCTTTCAGGCATGCATTCGATTGGCACCAGGGTGGCATCCCCTTCAATCAAAGCGTCCCGGATATATCTTCCTTCCGTTGAGGTAGCTTTTTTATTTAATTCGGAGATATTAAATAGTTGATCCTGTAATCCATGGAAAGTTTCGTGTATTCTGGTGGCTTTGAATTTGACCGGGTCGAGTTCTTTCTTGATGTAAAGTGTTTTATCCGCCCAGCGGTAAAAACCCTGGATGCTGTCGGCTTTTTGCCCGTATACGCGCTCAAATTGGGTGGAAGTCAATATTTTATGCTTAACCGGTTCTTTGAATTTTAAGCCCCTCACTTTTTCTATAAGAGCGATTGCTTCTTCCTGGTCTTTTTCATCCTGTTCGGTCTGGGGAACTTCAACTATAGGGGGAATCAACTTCATGACATTTTTATATTCATCGCTTCCGCGGACGAATTCCAGGTCTTTATCCGCATCGATGAATTCCTGGTTATCAAACCCGTATTTAATTGCCAAGGCCAGTGATTTCAGCGCGTTTTCTTTGTCTTTAAGAAGAGAATACATGCAGGCGCTGTTATAGTGGGCGCTGCCCAAAGCTTCTTTTGGCAGTTCCAAGGTAAGCAGTTTCTGATATACGCCCAAGGCTTTTTGGTAGTTCCTTTCATAAATCAGCATCTCACCCATCTGCAATAGTTTTTCCGGGTCGGTTTCGGTGATTTCTTCAAGTTTAGGCGGTTCCGGTTTCACTACAACCGGCTTCTCGATTTTCGGCGGTTCTGTTTTAGGAGCCTCGGTTGTTTGTGGTGTTGAAGGGGTTCCGCATCCCATGATAAAAATTATCCCGGCAAATCCCAAGCTACACATCAGGTTTTTCATGATTTACTCCTTATAAATAAAAGTAACATTTTAAATTATATTAATTCGTTAAGCCTGTCAATAAATGCTTGACTTTAAATTATGCCGCTATATAATACGCCTTATAATCGCATGATGAAAGGGGGTGAAAATAATGAAAATCCTGTCAACCCTGTTCCTGATAATCAGCGTAATAAGCTTGATTATGGGTATTGTGTGGAGAATCATGCAGAAACCATTTCCTCTCGGGCAAATTCCGCCGAATTCTATAATGGAATTCACCGCGATATGTCTGCTTTTTGCGCTTGCTATATCTGTTTATCAGATAGCAAACAAGTCTTGATAGCATTGTCGGGCAAAATAAGATAAAACCGTTCCGATAACTTTCGGGACGGTTTTATTTTGTGTTCAGGTTGAGTTTACGCTGGGCTTCCAACTCGATTATTTTTACCTTCAGGTCGGAAGCTGGTTTATTGGATGGGTCGAGCGCCAGGGCTTTATTCAGCCATTTGATTGATTCCCGGAAATTGAGCTCCATTGCCCAGAGCTGTCCCAGGTTATTGTAGATGGTCACCATCCAGCCGTTGATTTCTCTCAGTTTTTCCCTTCCCTCGCTCAAGAGATTGACATCGCGGGTTTGGTCAAGCACGGCTATTAAAGCCGATTTGGCGGTAACCAGTTTCTCGATGGCTTTTTTATATAATTTATCCGCCTGGATGAAATTATTTTCGCCTTCGCTTTCAAGGCCTGCGGTGTTAAGTTCGTTTACTTCCTTAACCAGTTTAACCACCTCAGCGGAATATTTTTTCCTTAATTCGATTTCTTTCTTAGTTAGTTGTTCCTGTTCTTTCTTTTTCTGTTCCGCTTCCTTGATTTTGTTTTCCTCTTCCATATTATGCCGTATCATCTGGGTGGCAAAGGCGGCCGCCTTGGTGGCTTCTTCGGCGTATTTACTGTCCGGATATTTACTGATTAGTTTCTGCAGGTTATTCAGGGCTTCCTCGTATTTGTTCTGTTTCATCAGTTCTACGGAGTTTTCGATGATCGTGGTGGATTCTTCTTCCACGATAAGCACGAGTTTTTCATCAGCCTTTTCTTTTAGGTTTTCATCGATCTCGGCAGCTTTTTCAAATTCGTTGCGGCTGTAGTCGTATAGTTTATTGTTCAGGCAATATTCCCCGAGCGTCCAGTGTTCCTGGGCGTTTGAAGTATCCATCAATTGCTGACGGATTATATAAACCGAATGTGGTTTTAATTCGTTTAAGGATAGCCCCATCTCCTTTTCATCGCCCAAATTCAGGATGACCTTGTCATTTTTTATTTCTTTAACGGTGCCTTCTATGATGGTACCGTTTTTCAGTTCAAACTCGTCCCCCCATACCTGTGATGCAAGTATTAAAAAGATAATCGTAAAAGTTGTTTTCAGTTTCATATTAGCCTCGAAAAATTCTATACTACATTCTTTTTCATCAAATGTCAAGGGTAAATAAGACTATTTGCCCCGGTCGTTTTTAGGTGGCGGTTTTTTTTGAATCAGTCTCATCCGTAAATTGTTTGACAAATTCGTCCAATAATTTAAGATTAATCAATATGAAATGCCCGTTTTGCAAAAAGGATTCTGATAAGGTAATTGATTCCCGCCTTGCCGAAGAAGGTTTTGCCATCCGCCGACGGCGTGAATGCACCCGTTGCCACCGGCGCTATACCAGCTACGAACGGCGCGAGGGAAGCAGTTTGCGCGTGGTAAAAAAAGACGGCTCGCGCGAGGTTTACCTGCGCGATAAGATAGTCAACGGTATCAATAAAGCCTGCGAAAAGCGCCCGGTTTCTCCCCAGAAAATAGACGGGGTTATCGCCGACCTGGAGCGCGAAATACACGATAAGTTCGAGCGCGAAGTTCCTTCCAAGAAAATAGGCGAAATTATCATGCGCGAATTGAAAAAGCTCGATAAGGTTGCCTATGTCAGGTTTGCGTCGGTCTACCGTGATTTTAAGGATATCGATGAGTTTATCCGTGAATTAAAGCCGATGCTGAAGAATAAGATTAGGTGAGGGACGTCACTTCGCTCTCCCGATTAGGTTCCCGATAGGATAATCGGGACTTCCCCGCCTTGGCGGGGTCGCGGGACGGAATTTATCCCGTATTAGCGGGACTGTCGTTGCGCACAACACTTCTTATACTTTTTCCCGCTCCCGCACGGGCAAGGGTCGTTGCGTCCCACTTTGTCGCCGACCACTACGGGCCTGGATTTCTCCGTTGCCATGGCACCTTTATTCTCTTCATTGGTGCCGCCTTTTGCCCTTTTCACCTCTTCAAAAGCGCCGATTTCCTGGTGCTTGAATTCGGTCGGCTTCCAGGTCTTTTCCAGCTTTTCCATCTCCGGCTTTTCTATCCGCACCTTGAAGATAAGGTCGGTTGTTTCTTCCTTGACCGCTTCAATCAGCGTATCAAAAAGCTGATAGCCTTCGCGCTTGTATTCAATCTTGGGGTCAACCTGCGCGTAACTCCGCAATCCTATCCCGCTTCTCAGCTGGTCCATGGCGTAAAGATGGTCTTTCCATTTTTCGTCTATCTTTTCCAGGAGTATATATTGTTCGAGTTCCCGCATTATCGGTTCGGTCAGTGTTTTCTCCCTTTCGTCATAGGCCTCTTTTGTTTTATCAAGCAATAATTTCTCGATTTCTTTGATGCTTCCGGCTGATAATTTCTCCGCGCTTATTTCCATCCCAAATTTGCGCTTTGCCCATTCGGACAGTCCCTTGTAATCCATATCTTCATTCTTGGCGTTTTCCGGCAGGTATAAATCTATCGCGCGGTAAACGCGGTCTTCTATCATCTCCGCAATCATTTTCTTCAGGTCTTTCTTTTCTATCACCAATTGCCTTTGCCCGTAGATTATCTTGCGCTGCTCGTTCATTACCATGTCGTATTCCAGCAGGTTTTTCCTGATATCAAAATTATGCGATTCCATCTTTTTCTGGGCGTTTTCTATGGCGCGCGAAATCATCCGGCTTTCCAAGGCCATCCCGTCTTTCATTCCGAGCTTGCCCAGGAGCCCTCTTACCCAATCAGGCGCGAAGAGCCTTAAAAGCGTATCTTCCATGGAAACGACGAATTGTGAAGAGCCCGGGTCGCCCTGCCTGCCGGCGCGGCCGCGCAACTGGTTATCTATGCGGCGCGATTCGTGCCGCTCCGTGCCGAGTATATGAAGACCGCCCAAAGCGGCAACTCCCTCGCCCAGGATAATATCCGTTCCGCGCCCGGCCATATTGGTCGCAATGGTCACCTGCGCGGGTTGTCCGGCCTGGGCGACAATCTGCGCCTCGCGCTCGTGCTGCTTGGCGTTAAGGACGTCGTGCTGTATGCCGCGGCGCTTGAGCATCTCGCTCAAACGCTCGGAATTTTCTATCGAAGTCGTCCCGACCAGGGTCGGCCGCCCGGTCTGGTTAATCCGCACGATTTCTTCTATAATGGCGTTAAACTTTTCCTCCTCTGTCCGGAAGACCATGTCCGGTGAGGTATTGCGGATGAGCGGTTTATTGGTCGGGATGGTGACGACATCTAGCTTGTATATCTGGAAAAACTCCATCGCCTCGGTTGCCGCGGTGCCGGTCATGCCGGAGAGCTTTTCATACATCTTAAAATAATTCTGTAGCGTTATGGTCGCCAGGGTCTGGTTTTCCTCCTTGATTTTCAGGTGCTCGTTTGCCTCGACCGCCTGGTGGAGCCCGTCGCTCCAGCGCCTGCCCGGCATCAGGCGTCCGGTGAATTCGTCCACGATGATGACCTCGCCGTCCTTGACGATATATTCCTTATCCTTTTTATAAAGCTCTTTCGCCCTCAATGCCTGTTCGATGTGATGCGGCCATTCCATGTTCTTGCCGTCGTAGAAGGTGTCTACTCCGATCAGGTTCTGGGCGGTGGTTATGCCCGTATCGGTCAGGATGACCGTATTCTCTTTTTCCTTAACCTCGTAATCCCGGCCCTTTTGCATGCGTGAAGCGACCCGTTCGGCGGTGTAATATTTATCCGTGGATTCCTCGGCCGGGCCGGAAATAATCAAGGGGGTTCTGGCTTCATCTATCAGGATGCTATCCACCTCGTCAACGATGGCGTAATGGTATTTCCTCTGGACCTGGTATTCCAAACGGGTTCTCATATTATCGCGGAGATAATCAAACCCGAATTCGTTATTGGTGCCGTAAGTAATATCGCAGGCGTAAGCGGCCTTTCTTTCTTCCGAGCCCATCTGGTTCTGGATGACGCCCACGGTAAGCCCGAGCATTTCGTAGATGGGTCCCATCCATTCGCGGTCGCGCCGGGCGAGGTAATCGTTTACCGTGACGATGTGGACGCCTTTTCCGGTTAAGCCATTAAGGTAAGCCGGTAAAGTGGCGACGAGGGTTTTTCCTTCTCCGGTTGCCATTTCCGCGATGGTTCCGCGGTGGAGGACTATTCCGCCGATTAACTGGACATCAAAGTGGCGCATCTTGGTCGTGCGTTTGGACGCCTCGCGCACTGCGGCAAATGCCTCCGGCAGGATATCGTCTAGTGTCTCGCCGTTCTCCAGGCGTTCTTTGAATAGGGCGGTTTGTTCCTTTAGCTGGGCATCGGTAAAGGCGGCGAATTTGGGTTCCAGCTCGTTTACTAGGGGGATTAAGGGCTGGATGGATTTCAGGACGCGCTGGTTACGCGAGCCGAAAAGCCTGGTGAGTATATTAGAAATCCCTTCGCCTAATTGTTCTAACATGGAAAGTGATTATAATAAGTAAACCGATAAGTTGCAATTATTTTAAGGTTATCTTAGAAGAAGAAAAGAAGGAATAAATTATTAAGCTTCCCTATTGGCACTTTGTAGAATCAAATTACCTACTCTGGGATGGTTTTCAGAGTGAGCGGAGTTAAAAACCGGCTTGGGTATATAGCGTATGATATTAGGGGCTATAGCATATAATATTAGGGGGTATAGGATATGATATTAGGGACTATAGGATATGATATTGGGGGCTATAGGATATGCTATTAGGGACTATAGGGTATGCTATTAGGGATTATAGGATATGATATTGGGGACTATAGGGTATGCTGTTAAGGACTATAGGATATGATATTGGGGACTATAGGGTATGTTATTAGGGACTATAAGGTATGCTATTAGGGTGTATAGGGTATGCCATTAAGGACTATAGTGTATGCTATTAGGGACTATATGATATGGTATTAGGATGGCAGGGATATACTATTAGGGCATGGAGCGTTACTCTATAGGGAGCGGGGTCTTATTTTATGTATAAGGCAGTGTGCCTGTTACTGAATCAATCACAAGTAATTATAATTTCGTCGAGGTTTTTTATACGAAGGTGCTGATTAATGATGCTCTGTAAGGAGAGCCTGTCCGCTGGATAATCGCCGTGGTTATTCAGCCCCAGGAATACGAAAAGATAATGTCCTCATCCGAAGAATACAAGCATTGGGAAAGCCACCGGATACATAAGGTTGTTTAATATGCCACAGATTACACAGATAAAGCATTAAGTAATAAATGAAATAATCTGTCTGCAGAATTGGATATTGCGGCGCAGGTGATTATGGATTTATCGGTTTTTGCCTGTTTGCCTCATTTGCTTTCAGTAATTTTTGATTGGTCTTGCTTTGTATCTTTCATGGCAATCCAAATGCAAACAGCCAGCCCGCCGAAAACCAATCCAAACGAGATTACCCCCATTAAAATAGCAGGAAAGCCCAAGCCGGTCGGGTTATTCCCTGGTAAAATAACCGGAGCTTCCGACGCAAAAGCAACAAGTGATAAATAATTCATATTATTCCTCCTTACGGCCTTTAATTAAACTAAAAACAACGGCAAGAATAGCGACGACAATCAACATCAGCCATCCGCCCAGGAAAAGTGCTTTGGGGAGATACCCTTCATAGCCTTCCTTGATTTGTTTGAGGACGGCAAGCGTTCCCATAACGGCCAGCATAGCCGGGGCGATAAACATAATCATCGCGTCCCACCATTTCCCGATTCGGAACTCGGATAGCTCATTGACATATTTTCTTATTTTACCCGTGCCGAATACATAGCCGATGACCAGGCATTCCAAAATTCCGACAATAATCAACAGGACTTCACTGTTAAAGTGGTCAACGATATCAAGCCAATATAAGCCGCTTTGGGTGGTAAACAAAATCCCGGCGCCAAAACCGATGATGCCGATGATTATATTAACCAAGGGACGGTTTTTCGCCCACTTGTCCAGAACACCGGCGGTAAATGCCTCAACCAAAGAAAAAGCCGAATCAATTGCCAGGAAAACCAGCATGACGAAAAACAACACTCCGAATAATGGGCCTAACGGCAAGGTGCTTATAATGGCCGGGTAAGTGACAAACATGAGCGACGGTCCGCATTTAGCCACTTCCGCAACTGATTTGCCGGTTTCATGGGCAAGATAACCGAGCGCCGAGAAAACAGCCAAAGAGCCCAGGAAAGAAAAAGCCGTATCACCCAGGCAGACGATAAAAGCGTTGTTGACGATATCCGATTTCCGCGGCAGGAAACTGGCATAGGCAATCATTATGCCGAAGCCGATTGACAAAGAGAAAAATACTTGACCATAAGCCGCAATCCAAACCTTGGGGTCAAGCATCTTGCTGAAATCCGGCGTGAGCAAATACCGTAAGCCATCTACCGCGCCCGGCAATGTTAATCCCCGGATGACGAATATGATTAAAATAAAGATAGGAACGGTGGCGGTAACATAGACCACCTTGCTGACGGTTTTGGCCCCCTTCCAAATGGAAAGGATAATCCAAATCCACATCGCAAAAAGGATTCCGATTAACAGCCAGCTAATCGTCCCGATGGAAAGGATATCGGTGGGAGGAATCTTATTTAAAACGGTATTAAAGAAAAATCCTTCTGTGTCTTTTCCCCAGGAAAGGTTAAATGAATAACCGACATATAACGTGGACCAGACCATAATAACGGCATAATAGGTAACCAGGACAAATCCGCAAAGAATTGCCAGCCAGCCGACCCATTCAACGCCTTTCTTAACCCGGGCAAAGGCGCGCGGGGCGCTCGAGTTCATCATATGGCCCAAGCCGAATTCCAGAATCATCAGCGGGATACCGGCCGTAAGCATAGCAATCAAATAGACAAAGAGGAATGCGCCGCCGCCGCCCTCATAACAGACAAAAGGAAAACGCCAGAGGTTGCCCAGGCCGATTGCCGAGGCTACCGAAGCGAGAATAAAAGCCCGCCGGCTTGTCCATCCGTCAGCCGAACGCTCGTTATCAGGGTTAAACTGCCCTAATTCTGCCATAAAAATATCCTTCTAATAAATTATAATCAGAGCGTATTTTAACCTTATCCGTTGTCAAGTCAATAATTTATGCAGGTTTTTTCTCGGATGGCATGGTGCGCCGAATACGAAGGTGTGTTAGTGCAACTATAAATCGCAATTATTTTTTCTCTGTTCCTTTGAGACGCCAGAGGTGTATCGCGCCGTCGGTGCCGGCTGAAGCGAGGATAGTGCCTGTGGGATTAAAGCATAATGAGTGTAGCCACGCCTGTTCGTGGGCCTGGAAAGGCTGCACTTCCTCACCTGTGGTGGCATTCCATATCCTTAAAACACCATCCTGGTCTCCGGAAGCAAGGATGTTTCCTTTGGGATGATATTTTACCGTCCTAATCCAACTGGTGTGACCTTCGATGGTGCGAGTATTTTTCTGGGAGGCGATATCCCATAGTTTTACTTTATTATCAAAGCTTCCCGAGGCAAGCGTTTTTCCGTCCGGAGAGAAATCAAGCGCAAAGACCAGATGCTCGTGGCCGGAAAGGGTGGCAATTTTGGTGGCGCTGGCGACATCCCATAAAATAATATCAAAATCATGCGCGCCGGAGGCGAGCGTTTTGCCGTCCGGGCTGAAGGCAATGGAGAAGCACTGCCCTTTATGTCCTTTAAGAACCGTGATTTCTTTTCCGCTGGCCGGGTTCCAGAGCTTGACCGTCCCGTCATTATTGGCGGCGGCAAGTATCTTGCTGTCCGGGCTGAAGACGACTGCCCAGACAATATCATTCGCCTGAATCGTCCGGATTTCTTTTCCGTTTGCCGGGTCCCATATTTTTATCATGCCGTCATCGCCGCCGGAGGCGAGCATTTTCCCGTCCGGACTGAAACCAACAGACCATATTTTTTTAGTATGGCCTTTAAGCGTGACTTTTGCCGTATTTGTGGTAATATCCCAGAGCTTTACCGTAGTATCGTCACTGGCTGAGGCAATGGTTTTGCCGTCCGGGCTGAATGATATAGAACGGATAGCTTTTTCATGCCCGGTTAAAGTCCGTATCAGAGCCTCCGCGGTAGGCAATTCCCCGGCGGTTTCTTTCGGTGACTCTTTGTCATCTGGTGCCGCGGCGCAGGCAAGGGTAATAATAAATAATCCGATAAGGATTAGAACGGAAGCGAATCGTATTTTATAAATGTAAGGCATTTGTTTTATCCTTTTCCGCCAAAGGCGGATCCGCCTGTGGCGGACAGTTTTGACAAAATACTCCAGCGTAATAAAGGCAACATGATTTCGTGATGGCCGGTTAGGTTAATTCCATGGGAAACGGTCCGTCCGGTCACGTTCATTACCGGGCGGTAGTGCTGGATCATATCCAGATTGGCCGTGGTTATTTTATCCAGTTTGTATCCGAGGTTCCGGGCGACAGAAACGGCTTTTAAGAAAACCTCAGGGAGAATAACCGCCGAACCGATATTAAGCCAGACGCCGTTATTCATGCCGGCAACCAGGGACGCCAAGGTTTTAAAATCAGAAAGACTCGCAGCGCCCAGATTAGCCCCGGAAACCAATGGATGCATGTGTATTGTATCTGTGCCCAGTGCAACATGAATCGTTAATGGTATATTGAGTTTAAAAGCTTCTGCCATAATGCTGTATCTTGTATAACGGTTCTTTTCCTTTGAGATTAATTGTCCGCATGTTTTTCCAAGCCCCTGCTGTTTTTCTATTGACACCTGTCCGGCTTTTACGAAGAAAGCCGCGGTTTCTTTTGCCATGCCGAATTTGCCGCTTTTAATGTTTTCTCCCACATCTTCGGAAGTCGCACCGATAAGGGATATTTCATAATCGTGGATTGCGCCGGCACCGTTCATGGCGACCGCTTTGATAATGCCTTTTTTCATGAGGTCGATAATAACGGGTGAAAGTCCGCATTTAATTACATGGGTTCCGACTCCGGCACCTATTAGATATTTCCCTTTATAGGCCCTGGTGATTTCGTCGACCAATTGGCGGAAAAAACTGCCTGCCAGTATATCCGGCAAACCGTCGATAAAGCTTTTGAATCCCTTGGGGGGAGTCGTCAGTCGGCAGAATTGTTTCACATTCACCAGGTTTTTACGGCTGCGGATTGAGTATGTTTTCAACCGGTTAAAGTCGAGCCCTCCTGCCGGACGGGCAGTTTTCTTTATTGGTTTCATGGTTAGGATTATAAACAAAGAGAATAATAAATACAAGGAAAATATTATAACTGTATCGGTAAAGCGGCGTTATCAGTTTCTTTGACAATCTTCATATTAGGCGTATAATAACGGGCTATATGAGCGCAGAGCGGAATGATAAATACAAGAAAAGCCTGAAGTATTCCATTATAGACGGCAGTGCCTATTCTATAATGACCGGATTTGGGGAAACCAATATCCAGGCATTCGCGATTAATGTCCTTAAAGCTAGCAATCTATTCATAGCTTTTTTAGCGTCTATTCCACAGCTTATCGGGTCTCTTGCGCAATTGTTTTCCGCGAAGTTATTGGATAAGACGGGGAATCGCAAGAAAATAGTCGTTGCCGCATCATTTTTTCATATGTTTACATGGGTGCCTATTTTTTTATTGCCCTTTAGTTGGTTTGAATACGGCGCTTTATTGCTTATCATATACGTGGCTGTTTATTTTGCTTATCTTCATCTTACCGTCCCGGCTTGGAACAGTTGGATGGGGGATTTGGTCGCCCCGGAAAAGCGCGGTGATTATTTTGGGCAACGTAATCGCCTGGCCTCCGTATTTAATTTTCTTTCCGTATTAGTGGCTGGTGTTATCCTTGAGTTATGGAAACCGGTAAACGAATGGATCGGATTCGGGTTTATCTTTGGAATAGCATTTATCGCACGAGGTGTTTCGGTATATTACCTGACCAGGATAGAAGAGCCTGTTTACAAGGCGACTCATAAGGACCGGTTTACCCTGTGGGACTTCGTAAGACGTTCGCCAAAATCCAATTTTGCCAGGTTTGTTTTCTATATTACGCTCATTAACTTTTCTCTAATGGTTTCCGGACCGTTTTTCGGCGTCTATATGCTGCGTGAGTTGAACTTCTCCTATGTTCAATTTACGATTGTTAATGCTACCAACGTTATCACTCTGTTTTTGGTGATGCGTTACTGGGGTCGTTTAGGCGACCGTTTTGGAAACAAGAGAATATTGTCGATGACCGGTTGGCTGATTGCTTTTCCGCCGCTTCTATGGCTTTTTTCCTCCAATTTTTACTGGATACTCTTTTGCCAGGTTATGGCCGGGCTCATCTGGAGCGGGTTTAACCTGGCGTCGGCGAACTATCTGTTTGACGCGGTTTCGCCGGCCAAACGCGCCCGTTGCGTGGCGTACCAGTCTTTGTTTAATAATGTCGGTGTGTTTCTGGGGGCGATAACCGGTGGTTTTATTTCTCACTATCTTTCAAGCGAATTAATCGTATTCGGCCGCCATTTTTATTTGATATCAGCATTAATGAATCTGTTCGTCCTATCGGCTTTAATGAGACTTTTAATCTCGGCGATTTTCCTGCCGCTTATCAAAGAAGTGCGGGAAAAAGTGGAGTTAGTCAGCACCTGGAAGCTTTTCTTCCATGTCTTGCATGTTCGTCCGATTATGGGGCCGAGATTCCAGGTTTTTACCGGAGATGAGGACGAAAACACCAGTTCCTGAACGCACAAAATATAAATACCTTTGACAAGCGCCGGATTATTTCGTAAACTGGTTAATTATGAATAACTTTGCAGATAGATTAACCGAAGCAATTCAGAAGAAAAAATCATGTGTCATCGTTGGATTGGACCCAAGGCTTGACCTGATTCCTAAAGCGCTTGCCGAAAAATACATTGGCGATAATGCTGATAATAAATCTATCAGCCGTCTGTTACTCCAATTTAACAAAGCGGTTATTAAAATTATTTCCAAGTATGCGGTTGGTGTAAAACCACAGTCAGCTTTTTATGAAAAGTATGGATGGTGGGGCGTTAAGGCGTTCTGGGAAACAATGGAATATTCTAGGAAGAAGGGTTTATTAACCATTGCCGATATAAAACGCGGTGATGTGCCTTCAACCTCCGAAGCTTATGCCGAAGCTTACCTGGGCAAAAATGCAGATGCAATAGATTCCGTTACCGTGAACCCTTTTTTAGGCGGGGATAGCCTGTTACCGTTTATTAAAGCGGCTAAGGAAAATGGGAAAGGTTTGTTTGTCCTTGTGAAAACTTCCAATGCCGGCTCCAAAGATTTTCAGGATAAACTGTTGGATGATGGAAAACCGTTATATAATTTCCTGGCAAGGAAGGTTAGTGACTTGAGTCAGGAGTTAGTTGGAGAAAGCGGATATAGCAGTGTCGGGGCTGTGGTTGGGGCGACCTTCCCGCAGGAAGCCAAAATATTGAGGGAGCTGATGCCCAGGCAGTTTTTCCTTGTTCCTGGCTACGGCGCGCAGGGCGCGACCGCGGATGATATTAAAATCTGTTTTAATCGTGATGGATTAGGTGCGGTAATAAATGCTTCCAGAAGCATTATTCATCCTTCAGGTAGGGGAAAAGAATCTTCCGTGAGTGATTGGAGCGATGCGGTTCGTTCGGCAGTTCTTGAGATGAAACAATCTATCCGTAAGATAATCAAGTAACAGAATGGATGATTATAAAACCTCAAATTATCATTCGGATCCTAAGCGCCTTTTTTATTGCCTTTCTTGTTTATCACTCAGCTGTTATTTATCCGCAAGGGGCTAAACCTGATTCCCAAGCGATAATCAAACCGAAATTAGCCGTCGGCCAGTGGGTTTTATACGAAATCAGTATCAGCAAGCATTCCGCTTCTGAAATCCGCTCATACCTCTTTAAAATAAACCTGGCAGGGGAAGAGCAAATTGAAGGCGAATCATATTTCTGGGAAGAAGTTTCGCTTGTGTCGGAAGGGGTATCTATAATATCATTGAAAAAAAACAGTTATGATAAACCGCGTAAGGTCATTTTCAAACGGGCAGGTTTCCAGGCGTTGGAAATAGAACAGGCTGATATAGAGCGTAAATTGAAAATCAATATAAGCAATATTATACCGGAATTTATTACGCCTTTCAACGGTGTGAATACTGATGGTAATATTTTGGCTTCAGACGAAAAGGTCAAATATACGGTTCCGGCAAACAGCAAGAAAATAATATGCCGGGAGTTTACGAGCAGCGATAAGGGTAAAAACCGTCAGGTTATTTCACTGGTTTCGGAAGATATTCCTATAACCGGTTTGGCTCAATCAACATGCGTGGGAAGGGGTTCTATTATTACAATCAAGCTGGTGAATTTCGGCCATAAAGGGGCAAAATCGGTTATCGATAGTAAGGTTTTGAAATTCGGTGAAATAAACAAATAATAATGAAAACCGGAAGATATTTTAATGGGTTGCTTACCGGCGCGTGCCTTTGGCTGGTATGCATGATGTTTATCGTTCCGGCGGTTGCCGGTTCTCCTGATTTGATTGAAATTATTTATAATTGGATTAAACCGGATTCACCTGCTATTGAGAAACTTCATAATGCATGCCTTGATTCTTTCGGGGATAAATGGGGGAATTATTATTTTTCCGAACTGCAATACTACCGCAAGGCGCAGACTGTAATTAATACCTTGTATAATGACATAGCAGGCGGTTATGCCGGATTAGATTATGATCAACTCGGGGAACAAATTAACGAGATTACTCCTAATCATTACGTCAACGGAAAGATTGTTGTATCTGAATATTTTCAACCTTCTGATTACCCTGATTATAATGTTACATATCATCAAGATACTCCCCAGGGCATTATACAAATAAGCCAAGGGAAGCTTGGCACTATCGGAGAGACCGTGGTTGGTATAACAGATGTTAAATATGTAAAGAATGAGGAATTACTTTTAAACCAGCCGGGTAAAATCCCTTCTTCCATGACATACATCGCGCAAGGCGCCGGTTATATCGTGAAAACGGCGTTGTTTCTCGGAGCAGGGATTAGCTTGGCTTCTTTTATTACCAGCCGGGAAATAGAGGAGGAAGTAAATAAGCCTCCGGTGGCAGGTTTTGTCATTTCCCCGACCGGAGGGACACTGCAAACTATTTATGAGGTAAATGCAGAAAGTTCTTATGATGAGGAAGATGATGCCCTGGACCTTTTGCTTCAATACCGCTGGGATTGGGAAAATGACGGTGTGTGGGATACCGGTTGGGCAACTGTTATAACCGCTACGCACCAGTATGCATTCGGCGGTGATAAAACAATCAAGATGGAAGTGATGGATAGCAAAGGAGCTGTTTCCAATACGACCAGGCTTCTCGGTGTGATAAGCGCGCCGGTCGCTATTTTCGTGATTACGCCTACCGCCGGTGTCTTTAGCACGGAATTTTATGTGAATGCGGAGGATTCTTATGACGTAGAAGATGATTTCAACGGTATTCCGCTTCACTATCGTTGGGATTGGGAAAGTGACGGTGTTTTTGATATTGATTGGACAACGGTGGCTACGGCAACACATCAATACGCAAGTACCGGTAATCAAGTAATTAGATTAGAAGTAATAGATAGTATTTCTAATGTCTCATCAGCCACTAAAATAGTTTCAATCGGGGCTGTTTTGGGTGATACTCCATGGCCTAAGTTTCGGCATAATCTTAGACAAACCGGTCAGGTGCCGGTAGTTGGGAAAAACGTAAGCACGGAAAAATGGTTTAAGTCGTTTACCATGGGGGTTAATGGTTCTCCTTCTATTGGAGGAAAGCCTTTAGAGGAAAAAACTATTTATATCGGATGTGATGACCGCAGGCTTTATGCAATGCGTGATTATAACGGAACTGTTAAATGGAGCTATCTGGTTAGTAATATTATTCGCTCTGCACCGGCTATAGATGATGAAGGCACCATATATTTTGGATGCAATGACGGGAAACTTTACGCTATAGTAGATAATATTAATAATGCTTCTGCCAAAGCGGGATGGCCGTTTGCAACCGGAGGACCGATAGTTTCATCCCCCACTATTAGTAATGACGGAACTATTTATGTCGGTTCTGATGACAGAAATCTTTATGCCATTACTTCGGGAGGAACACTTAGATGGGCTTTTCCTACAGGCGGTGAAGTTAAGGGTTCACCGGCTGTCGGCGATGACGGAACCATCTATGCATGTTCTTTTAATGGCCGTTTATACGCGGTAAATCCTGATGGTACGGAAAAATGGATGTATCCTACGCCTTCCGGCGACCCTGTTTATTCATCGCCCGCCATTGCTTCAGATGGAACAATATATTTTGGAAGCATAGATGGATATTTATATGCAATTAATACTGCCGGTAATCTTAAATGGAGGTTTGATACGCAGGGAAGTATTTATTCCTCCCCGGCAATCGGTCCTCTTGGAACTATATATATTGGAACGACTGCGGCTGGTGCAATAGACCCTGTGATTTATGGTATTACTGATACCGGTGGGGCACCGGTTGAGGCAATAAGTTTACCAGTCGGATCTGCGACCGTAGTTCGTTCGGCGCTTGCTGTGGATAGCCATAGCAATGTGTTTTTTTCATGTGATGATGGAAAGGTCTATATGGCTATGGGACCAGATGGGTTTTGGTCGTATACAATGGCGCCTCCCGGAACAATGGAGTTCATATCTTCTCCTGCAATCGGTTCAAATGGGATGATATATATCGGTGGTTGTGCCCAAAATAAAGTCGTTGCTATAGGAGCCGACCCTCTTGACCCGGCAGATATCCAGATAACCAAGAAGGCGAATAAGCAAAAGGCCATGGTTGGTGATGTCGTGACATATAAGATAACCTTAACCAATAATGGAGTTGACCCTACTGATATCAATAACCCCACCCAGTTAATCGACCGCATCCCGCCCGGCTTTAAATATATAAAGGGTTCCAGCATTTTAATAGACGGCGCTGGTAATATCACCCGGACCGACCCAACCGGATTTGATACAAATACACTAACATATGATGCCGGCTGGTTTGGGACAACCGCAACGGCGACCACAAAGGTAGTGTCTTATCAATTGGTCGTGGGAAGCGGTGTAGCCTTTGGCAAATACGAAAACCGCGCCTATGCCCGGTTCTGGTATAACAAGCCCCCGGTTACCGAAGGCACGTCGAATATCGCCCGCGAGGAAGTCCTGGTCGTGCCAGACCCGATATTCGATTTGGGCACGATTATCGGCAAGGTGTTTGAAGATACCAATGGCAACGGCATCCAGGATGAAGGGGAAGTTGGTGTCGGCCAGGCCAAGATAATAATGGAAGACGGCACGATTATCACCACGGATAAAGACGGCAAATACCACGTGCCCGGAGTAGCACCCGGGACGCATCTAATGCAAGTTCAAGGGTTCAATAGTTCAAAAGTGGTCAGGGTTACGGAAGGGCTTCTTTGCAAAGTGAACTTTCCTGTTCCGACAACACTTGAACGTTTAAACCCTGAAACTATTAAGCAATTGAATCTCGTTGTCTTAGGCGAAGGCATTGCCGGTTATAATGATACCTCAGGCAATATAGATATCGTAACTAAGAATAAAGTTAACGAAGGGCTTGATGATGGGTTTAACGCCAGAGGCAGATTAGCTTATTATTTATCAGGCACGTATAATAAAGACTACACGATTACTTCATCATTCGACAGCAATCGTAATAGGTACCGGGCGATGTCACGTTATATAGACCCGGACAAGTATTATCCGCTATACGGCGATGATTCCACTGTATCATGGGATGCCACCAATACGCAAGGGATGTTCTATTTATCAGCCGAGCATACGCCTTCGGCATCGCAGGTATTGGTGGGTAATTACCAGACCGACTTGGCTTCTAATGAGCTATTTGCCTATAACCGGACTCTTTACGGAGCCAAGGTGGCTTTGAACACGAATAATAATAGAGCTGATTATCTGTTTATCCCGAATACCGAGGTAAAACTGTTTGGAGCCAGGGCATACCAGGTGGCCGCTCACAATGAATTCCGCGCTACCGGGGGTTCCTTCTATTATCTTAAGCACAAGAATGTGATAGAGGGAAGCGAAGAGGTAAAACTTGTCTCACGCGACCAACTGACCAATCTGCCCACCCAGACGATTATTAAAACAAGGGGAGTTGATTACGAGATAGATTATGATATGGGGCGTATTATATTTAAGCAGGTTGTTAATTCGGTAGACCCAACAAGCAGTATTATATCAACCAATATCCTTAGCGGCAATGGGATGTATATCGTAGTGGATTACGAATACGAGCCCGACCGGACTCATTTAAATGAAGGGGTATACGGGGGAAGGGTGGCCTATTCGCCTATAGACGAAGTTACAATCGGGACGGGATATGTATCCGAAGAGGAATTAGATAAGGATTACACCTTAGGCGGAGCGGATTTGACGGTAAAACTGCCTTTAACTACTAAAGTCAAGGCGGAATATGCCCAGTCAGAATCGCGCGGCATCCCGAATTATGTTTCACTTAACGGCGGATTGACCTTTAATGAAGTAACTAATTTATCATCCTCAGAAGGAAGCGCGTATTATATCAAGGCAGATTCAAAACTGATAGAGAATATAACCACGGATGTTTATTACCAGCGCCTGCGGCCGGGATTTATGTCCTCCAACGCGGTAATACAGCAGGGCACGGCCAAATACGGGACAAGCATTAGCGATAAATTGACCGATAAACTCAATCTTAGCGCCAGGTATGATGTCCAGGAACTCTTGAAGAGTTATAACCTGGTTTCAGGTGCGTTAGTCGGAGGGGAAAAGACAGAAGTTACGAGCCTCCAGGGAAATTACAATATGACGGAAAAGCTCACTCTTTCCGGCGAATACCGTTACCAGAGCGTGGAGAATAAACTCGCTAATATTACGAGCGAAACCAATTCCGATACCTCGGTCGGCGCAGTCAGGGCGAATTACGCCTTGAGCCAGCGTGTTAATATGTATATGTCCCAACAGACGACCTTTAAGGGGCCGACCAATCACCAGACAAGCTTGGGCTCAACCATCCAGATTATGGATAATTTATCCGGAAATATCCAGGGGACTAGCGGCACGAACGGCAATTCGGCATTATTGGGCTTGAGCTCGGTGAATAAAGTGGGGGAAAAGACCGAACTGACAAACAGCTTTAACTATGGTATCAGCGAAAGCGCAACTAATGAAAGAACCAGGACCGCCACGACCACGGCCGGGGTTTCGAGCCAGGTGACGGATTCCACCAGATTATACGCATCAAAGCAATACCAGGTGTCATCGGGTGGGGCGGTGTCAACGGCCGATACCATCGGCCAGGATACGAATTTCACCAAGAACTGGATAGTCGGCTGCACCTTTGAAAGAGGTCTATTGAATAACTTTGACGGGACAGAGACT
>JACQZI010000013.1 GCA_016207825.1 Planctomycetota bacterium
CCATTCTGCCGAAGGTCCCTATTATCGGGTGTCCCCGAATCCCGCCTCAGCGGGAGGAGCGGGGCGGGAATGACATTTCATGTCACTTTGTCTTGAAGCCGGAGACCGCGGAAGATTATAGTTCGCTCAAGAATTTAACGACAAGGAGCGGGATTTGGATGCGCTGGACGGGCAAACCGCTTGATTTTTCGATGTTCATCAAATCGCCCAACGCCCAGCCGATTAGCCGCCAGATGGAGATGTATTTAGAGGTAATTATTTAATCCAATATGAAAGTTGACAAAACCGCTTTTTACGGTTATTATATTACCATGCGCGATAAAACCATATCCACGCTGATTATTATCTGCCTAAGTCTGGCTATTATTTTATGCCTCCCTATCGGAAACAATACCTGTGCGGATGAACCCAAGATAAAAAATACGCAAGTTGATTCTGCCGCCGATGATTACACCCCGGTTACGCCCACTAAGAAATCCAAGGACTCCATTGAAATCCAGCCGATGCTTTCGGACAGCTACGATTCCGGCACAACGGGCCTCTATTCCGAACCCACTATCAAAGGAATGGATGATTTGCCGTTTTCCATTGTTTACATGAAGCGCAAAAAACCCTCCCAGATAAACCTGAAACGCTACGAAGCGGAATTAAACAAGACCTTCAACCGCGCCAAACCATCGCGTATCAATGAAAAGCCGAATCTCAACTCATTCGATACGAATCAACTGATTAAATCATCCCTTGCTCTCTTTAAAGACGACAAGTTCAGGGAATCGGCGGAAACCATCAAGAAAATACTGCTTGAAAACCCTGAGAACGGGGTCGCACTTATCCTTTACGGGAACGCCCTCTTCGCGATGGGCGATTACACATTTAGCGCCCGCGCCATACGCAAGGGAATGGCAATCGTTAACGACCTCGAAGATACGCCCATGGACTTAAAAGAATTCTATGACGACCCAAAAACATTCGACAAGCAAACCGAAGAGCTGGCGATACTGGCAAAATACTCCCCGGAAAGTTTCGAAGCCAAATTTCTCCTGGGCTATGTTTACTATTTCAGCGGTAAAACAAATGAAAGCCTTGCCATATTAAAACCGCTTGCCGAATTCAAGGAGCCGGACAAAGAAGCCTTGCGGTTCGTGCTCCGCGCCAAAGAAATCATGCGCAAGCAAAACACGCCCCCATCAAAAACAAAAGATTGATATTTTCTTTGACCCCGTTAGAGATTTATGTTAATTTGTTTTTTAATGGTTTCATATGTGTGAACCGGTAAAAGAGCTAATGCATTATTACCATGGACTATTACGAATCTCTAACGGGGTTGACCGCCTCTGCGTATAAAGCTATACTTGTGCTTTCAAAACACACTAACTTATAAGGAGGTTTTATGGAAGAGGTAAATAGACCACTTGGGGAAGGAGACCTGGCGGCAGTGCAGAAGCTTAAAAGCGCTTACGATAAAATGCGCTCTGAATTATCCCGCGCCATTGTCGGGCAGGAAAAAGTCCTGGAACAACTGCTTATTTCCATCTTTTCCAAAGGGCATTGCATCTTAATCGGCGTGCCGGGCCTGGCAAAAACATTGATGGTCCGCTCGCTCGCCCAGACCTTGTCGCTTTCATTCAACCGCATCCAGTTCACGCCGGACCTCATGCCGTCTGATATCACCGGAACGGACGTCATCCAGGAAGACCAGGCAACCGGACAGCGCTGCATGCAGTATATCAAGGGGCCGATTTTCGCCAACGTGCTTCTGGCGGATGAAATCAACCGCACCCCGCCCAAGACACAGGCCGCGCTCCTGGAAGCCATGCAGGAACTGCAGGTCACGGCCGGCGGCAAGAAATATACTTTGGAACAGCCTTTCTTCGTCCTGGCAACCCAAAACCCGATTGAACAGGAAGGCACTTATCCCCTGCCGGAAGCGCAACTCGACCGATTCATGTTCAACATCATGGTCGAATACCCCAGCGAACAGGAAGAACTGGATATCATGAAACTTACCACCTCGCCGTTTGATATGACCTTAAACAAAGTATTAAACCGCGAAGAAATAATGCACCTGCAGGATATCGTCCGCCGGGTGCCCATTGCGGATGTGGTCATGAAATACGCCATCAACCTAACCAGGCAAACCCGCGTCCATACGGAAATGGCGCCGGAATTTATCAAGGAATGGGTATCCTGGGGAGCCGGCCCGCGCGCCTCGCAATACCTCATTATCGGCGCCAAGGCACGGGCGGTCCTTCAGGGAAGGTATTACGTTTCCATCGAAGATATCCAGGCGGTTGCCCATCCGGTCTTAAGGCATAGGATTATCACCAATTTCTCCGCCGAAGCGGAAGGCGTCACCCCGAATAAGATTGTCGATAAGCTCCTGCAGATTACGCCGACTACGGAAAGCGAGCTGACCAAGGATGAAAAACTTCCTGATGTGATTCAACCGAGCATAAAGGAGTAAGGCGGGATAACCCATGGAGAATTTTCAGAATTATTTAGACCCGCGTGTATTGAATAAAGTTGCCCGGCTGGAATTACGGGCACGCCTCATTGTGGAAGGCTTTATCGCCGGCTTGCATAAAAGCCCTTACCGCGGGGTAAGCGTGGAATTCGCCGCGCACCGTGAATACACTCCGGGTGATGACTTGAGACACCTCGACTGGAAAATCTTCGGGCGTTCGGACCGCCTTTATATAAAAGAATACGAGCAGGAAACCAATCTCTATTGCCATATCATGTTGGATACATCCGAATCAATGGATTATGCCTCGGGTGAAATTTCCAAGTTCGAATACGGGCGTTCGCTGGCTGCGGCGCTTGCCTACCTGGTCGTCCAGCAACAGGATGCAGTCGCACTGGAATTATTTGACCGTGAGATATATAAGGCCATACCGCCCAGCAGCAACCCGGCTCATCTTAACGCCATATTCAAGGAATTGAGCGAAGTAAAACCCACCAGGAAAACCGACGTCAAGGCAATTTCCATGGACATGACCGAACGGGTGAGGAAACGCGGTCTCGTCATCATCATCTCCGACCTTTTTGATGACCCCAACGCCATCTTAAAGGGATTGCAAAGACTCCGTTTTAAGGGACAGGAAATAATCATATTCCACCTGCTTGATGAAGCGGAAATGTCTTTCCCGTTTGACTGGATGACACGTTTTATCGGGCTGGAAGAATATCCAGATGTAGTCACCGACCCCAGGCACCTGCGCCGTGAATATATCAATATCGTGCAGAATTTTATTACCACTTTGCGCCGCGGCTGCCTGAAAGAGCGCATTGATTACGTCCAGATTAGCACCGACCAGATGCTCGATGTGGCGCTAAGCGCATATTTAGCCACACGGCTGGCAACGCATAAAGCTAAGAAATAGAATAATATGGGAAGTTTTATTAATCCGGGATTGGCATGGCTGACACTGGCCGGCGCGATTCCGATTATCATACACCTCTTGAACCGGCAGCGTTACCGTAAAATACGCTGGGCAGCCATGGAATTCCTGCTTCAGGCGCTCAAGAAAACCAAGCGCCGCTTGCAGATGGAAAACCTGATTTTACTTATCATCCGTGTGATGATTGTCGTCCTCCTGGCATTTGCCCTGGCGCGCTGTTATTTCCAGGAAACACCCCTTGCCGCGCTCGGCACGACCGATACCCACGCCTTTATCATCATTGATAATTCCTACAGCATGGGTTATAAAATAGGGAAAAACTCCGTTTTTGATACGGCTAAAAATATCGCCAACGGGCTGGTTGACAAACTAAAACCATCCCATAAAGATAAGGCATCATTAATCGCCCTTTCCTCCAAACCTTCCATTGTGGTGAGCGAAGCCAGCGCCAACATGGAACTGGTCAAGAAATCGCTTGCCAATATGGAACTCTCCCATTACGCAACGAGCTGTTACGAAACTTTCCTGGCAATCCAGGATTTGGTCAAGCGTTCCAATTCATCACGCAAGATTATTTATCTCATCACGGATTGCCAGCGTTCCGGCTGGATAGTCCGCGACGAAAACCGCGCGAAATTCACCGATATCCTGGCTGAACTCAGTGGCAAGGCGGAAGTAAAAATCATAGATATCGGCATGAAAGACGCCGTTAATACCAATGTCAACGGCATCCGTTCCTTAAACCGCATCATCCGCACCCAGAAAACCGCCAATTTCGAGGTGGAGGTGAATAACTTCAGCCCATCGAGCCTTGCCACCCTGGAAGTAAGTTTCTATGTGGACGACCTTAAGCATAATAGCGCTTCCATCCCGGTCGGCCAATATGGACTTGGCGTGGTCAGTTTCCCGTATGAATTCGCCGAACCCGGTTCGCATCAAGTAAAAGCGATCCTGGAAGCCGATAACCTGGAACAGGATAACACCCGCTACCTTACCGTGGACGTGCGCGAATCCGTCCGGGTACTCGTGGTGGATGGCGAACCTTCGGCAGATCCTTACGAAGACGAAACAATGTATCTGAAATACGCGCTCCAGCCTTCGCGCATCGACGTGGAAAGGTTCAGCATCTACGCAATTGATACGGTTTCCGATATCGTCTTTGAAGAAACCGATATCTCCAAATACGACCTGGTCATCATGGCGAACCTCGAATACGTCTCGCAGGACAAGCTGAAAAAGCTGGAAGAATTCGTCCGTTCCGGCGGCGGCCTTTTAATATTCCTGGGCGACAAGGTTGACCGCATTTTCTATAACCAGTCGCTCTACAGGAACGGCGAGGGACTCCTTCCGGGCGAGCTGATTGAAATACTCGGCGATAAGGAACACCAAACTTACACGCGCCTGGAAAAAGCGGATTTCAACCACGAAGCGCTCAGTTATTTCCTGCCTATCAAGGACTACCTTACCCGCGTATTCATCTATGAATATTACCGGATGAAAGTACCCGAGCCTTCGGCGGAGGAAAAAGACAAACCGGAAAACAAGGACCTGCCCGAGATGACGACCGGTCAGGCGGGAAATAAAAATATCCGCGTGCTGGCGCGCTATAACGATACGGACGAAAACCCGGCAATCGCGGAAAAACTCTTTGGCAAGGGAAAAGTGATTGCCGTAACCACTGCCGCGGACATAGAATGGAATAACCTGCCGGCAACGCCGGGCGGAGTGATACTCTACGACCAGTTGGCGAAATTCCTTTCCACCCCTGACGTCGGCTTTAAAAATATCTCGGTCGGCGAGCCTTTGAAACTGATTATAAAACCATCCGAATTCAGCCCAACCTTTTCCCTGATAATGCCGGAACGCGGGATAAAATCGCTCTCGCCCGAACCGCTTCCCGGGGAACAGGGTTTTGCCCTTACCTGCCCGGAAAACGATACGGGACGTGCCGGTTTTTATACGCTGGATAAACTCGATGCCGATGAACAATCCAAACTCTTTACATATTTTGCGGTAAACCTTAACCCAACCGAAGGCGACCTTAAGAAAATATCAGAAGAAGAATTAAAGCAATTATACCCTTCGTTCAAGTTTGAACTCTTCAGCCAGTTTAACGAGCAATCCGCCCAATCAATAGCCAAGCCGCCGGCAAGTAATATCTGGAAATACCTTATCTGGACGGTTCTGGTGCTGCTGGCCATGGAAACCGTCTTAGCCCAGCGTTTCGGCTCGGCGAAGAAATAAAGATAAACACCCTGTTTATGATGAGGCGATTATGATAACCAGCACAACTTATCAACTGGAAGGATACCGCATTATCGAATACAAAGGGTTGGTCACGGCACAGCCGGCGTTTAAGACGGCCGGTTCTTACAAGCGCTTGCTGGAAGATGCCGAAAAGTTAGGCGCGAACGCCGTTATCGGAATCCGCTTTAATGACATGTGGTATGGCACCGCGGTAGTCGTAAAACCTGTATAATCAAAGCCGTTTGCATGCTTTTATGAAAGCTGTTTCAGCGCAGCTTGGGCGCGTTGGCTTTCGTGCCTGCGCCAGGTGATATCAGCCACGGCCTTGATATCGGCCTGCAATTCTTTGGTGACTCTTTCCTTTAAGCCCATTTCGACCAGTGCAATCGCCGCCGCGCCGCGCACATACCGATTATTATCCGCGGTCAGCTTGATGATATCCGGAATGAGCTCGCTGGCGCACAGATTGCTTAAGGCGTAGAGAGTGTTGGCGCGGACCCAGTTATTTTCATCCTTCATCAGCTTGACGATATGCGGTATGCACGTTTTGGCGCCGAGCTTGCCCAAAGCCAAAACCGCCGCGCCGCGCACCCATTCATCTTCATCAGCCAATAATTTTATGATATCGGGAATCGCCTTGGTATGATTAAGTTCACCCAGCACGAATATAGCCGAACTCCTTATTTTCACGTTTTTACTCTTAAGGAGTTTAAGTATTTGCGGGACAGATTCCTGCGCCCCTAATTTACCCAAAGCAAGTATCGCCGCCACGCGGACATCGTCATCCGAATCATTTACCAGTTTGGCAATTGCCGGGATTGATTTCCGGCTTTCGAGCTTCACCAGTATGCGAATGGCTGATTCACGCACGTGGCCTTCGTCATCGCGGAGCAATTTAGTCACTTCGGGAATAGACTCTTGCAGTCCCAGCTTGACAATCTCATCCGCCGCGGATTGGCTCACCTCCGCATCCTCGCTCCTTACCATGCTGATTAATTCGTTTAAATGCTGGTTCATAAATATTTAACACGGATTATATAATGTAAACGAGTTGTGTCAAGACTAATTACACACCCCTAACCCCTCTCAAGAGGGGAATTTTAAGTCCCCTCTAACAAGAGGGGATGCCCCCGTCTAAACGGGGCAGGGGTGTATTAGTAAATTTGTCATAGATTATAAGAAAGTTATTTATTGGATTCGAGGTTGCCCCGGAAGATGCGCGGCAGGCCGATAAGGTTATATGTCGCGGAAAGCCGGTGCAACAGGTTAAACTCATCGCCCCTGGTCTTGTCCGCAAAGATAATAAAATGCGAAAGGGATGTTTTATCTTCATCAACACCCAATCTATCGGAAGAAACATAAAGCGCTGTGTTATTATCCGGGCTCATGAAGCCAAACGTTAATCCTTCAGGCAAAAGCTTAGCCGCCCATCCGACCGCTGTTTCCGAAAGCATTTTTTCGCCTTGTTTGGGCGATTTCCCGTTAAAGTAGTTGGAAAAGAGGAATCTACCGTGTTTATTTATTGAAGACAGGTTATCATAATTATCCAGTTTCCCGATACAGCGGGAAAACATGATATCTGCCATGGGAAGATTATGGAAGAAATTGAAAGTCCGCCTCGCTCCCGCACCGTCTTTTGATTCAGCGCGGTAACGGACCATAATCGGACCGTTTGCCTCAAGGGTAAACAAAAACTCTTTGTCTCCGGGGGCGGTAAAGAAACCCTCGTTTTCGGCAACAATCTGCTCGCCGGACTTTTTCACCAGCCACTGGCTTATCCGCGCACCCTTCGGATTTATTTCCACCTTCATCCGCTCATTTTCCACCCATTTACTACCTTTTTTATCATAGGTTTTTAACCCCTTTATGTTATAATCAGCCTGTTTTTTGGGACCGTTCTTTAAGGCGTCAAAATATATGTAAAAACGGCGCGCAGTACCCGGCTTCCAATCGCCCCCGGCTATCCAGACAAGATTACCGATTGCATTATGCCTGGTATTAAAATTATTGCCCGGGTCGAATTGGCATGGGATATCCACCTGCCCTTTGGTTGTTTCCTCAATCATCCTGACAGAGTTTTTATCGAATTCTTTTCCGACACTTTCAGCCGGGACGCCGCTCCGCTCCGTTTCTTTAAGGAGTTCTGAAAAGTTGATGGTTATTTCAAGCGGATAATCCATACGCCCAACAGCGCTGGCATTCCTTGTATCTAAAGGCAATTCGGCATTAAGCATCAGGCGGTATTGCCAGTCATTATTCCACCAAACTGGGATTTTAGCGATTTCGGTTGCCGGGAGAATTGGCAATAACCGGATGATGCGGTTTGATAATTCCTTTTCCTGGAAATCAAGCTCTGCCGGTTCCGGAATTTTACCGGATAAAGGAAAATCTTCTGCTGTATGCGCCAGCATCTTTTGTTTTTCACGGTATATTTTTGCCATTCCTTCGAAGCGTTTCATTACTTCATCTTTTATGCCCGGCAAATAAATACGGCTATATAAGGCGGTATAGTCTGCTTCAAAGCGTTTGAGCTGGTTTTCCAACGTATTAAGCACGGTCTTGACTTCACCCAGTTTCATCAAAACCATGTGGCGGACATCCCGCCATTCGCTATAGAATTCCCGGTATTTGGACATGAGATTATGAGCAGTGCGGTATTTATCCACCAAAAACTGCCAGCGTTTAGTGGCAAAGGCGAGGTAATCCAGGTTATCCTTTCGGCGGCATGCCTTGTTTTTTATAAGTTCAATCAGTTTAAGCGCGTTATTGGCGCATTCCTTGGTATCCTTAAGGCGTTCGTAGAAATCCGGTACGGTCAAGTGGAATCGCGAATTAAACGGGTCGTCCCAAAAGATGCCAGTAGCATCATCCGGAAAGTTCAAAAGCTCCGCAGGCTTATAAAGATATTCGGCTATCTTAGCGAATTCCTCATCGCCCGCCCCGTAAAAGCTCCTGGTAAACTTCTTCTTGAAGTATTTTTCATCCGCCCCATCGGGAATCCAGGCACACTCTGATGCCCAGGCAACCGGAAACCACTCCGTTTCCATCCAGTCCTCTCCCGCGCCATGCCATGCACCGCAAACCATCATGCCTTCAATATTCGCCTCGGCGCCCTTGGTAATAAATCCGCGGATGTTCCGGAAGGCGTCCGGCATCATGGGAAACGCGCGATTAGTTGAACAAACTGAAGGGCAGATAAACTGACTTATCTTCTGGTTTTTAAACGGGTCAATCAGTTTTCCATAATCATTCTTCGGGGAATCCGAATAATTCATAACGATAATATTATTCGGCAATAAAGGTATCAGGCGCTCCGCTTTCAAAGGCATATCCGACCAGACCATCATCTGCTTGCTGAAACCCAATAATATCTTATTCAGGCGGTTGATGTGGTTAATCCATTTGTCAGGCGCGCTTACCTGGGTGGAGGAATCTATTCCGGCTTGCGCCTCCGCGTAGCCTTCACAATTGACATTAAAGAACTCGGACTTGTATGCCGGCACGATTTCCGAATATAAATCGGACAGTAATTCGTATGTTTTCTCCTTCATGGGGGAAAGCGCGGTTGGATTTTCCCCATCTTCGGCAATCGTTGTGTCGGTTGAGGAAAGCACCTTATCCCAATGGGTGAGCGATTGTAAATTACCGACAAGCTCGATATTATTCAAGGCGCAGTATTTGGAAAGCCTGGACAGGTCTTCCGGAGTAAGCGCTTCAGCCCTAGACAATTTAGGATATTTGGAAAACCTGAATGCTTGCGGCTCGGTATAAAGAGAGAGCATATTGAATTTATAGAAGCCGAGTGTGGAGACGATTATTTCCAGGTATTCCTTTTTAGGGAAGGGGTTATCGCTGATATCGAGCTGAAAACCTCTTCTTTTATAGACGGGCGTGTCGCGGATAAGGAGCGGAGGGACAATCACCTCTCCGGCTTCGGCATATAAACTCTGGCGCAGGGTCTGGACGCCGTAATAGACGCCGGCCGAATCGTTGGCGAGGACAAAAATATAATCCGGTGAAATATCCATGACATACCCTTCATTACCCAGCCATTGCTGGACAAAGACGCCTTTGGTTGTGGTGCGGTGCATGATGGATTTATCCCGCGCGGGAACGCCGAGGATGATTACATTATTATCATTTTTTACCAAGGTATCATCAACCGCAATGCGGACATCGACATTATAAATATCTTTGAGGTCGTCTTTAAGGAGTTGTGCGCTGTAGCGGTCTTTTTCGCTTGATGTGCTTTCCAGGACTATTTTCCATTCTTTATGGAGATGGGCATGGGACAAATCTTTCTTCTCTATTATCCGGGGCTGGGGGATGATAGCCAAGGGGAATTTAGGCCGTGCGATATCATTTTTCCATCCGCTTGCACAGGAAAGATGTGCTATGGCAAACAGGCATAATACCGCAATAGCAAAAGCAGTAATACTTTTCATTATCGTAGTGGAATATATCTTATTTATCGGCAGTTGTCAATTTCTCGCGTCCACCATTTACATATAATCATGCGTCCCCCGTAATCCCGCAAGGCTGGATGAAGAGGGGATATTTCCCTTAAGTCATCTGTATTCATTTATTTTTTAGGGGGGTGTATTAGGTAAGGCCGAAGGTATCATACGGTAAGGCCGAAGGTATTATATGGTAAAGCCGGAGATGTTATAGGGTAAGGCTTAAGGTGTGATACGGTAAGGCCGGAGATATGATACGGTAAGGCTATAGATGGGGA